>CAMDWC010000235.1 GCA_945878825.1 Haliscomenobacter hydrossis DSM 1100 | reverse complement strand
ACATTCACTTCCCGTTTCAATTCAATACCAAATTTTTCGCGAACAGATTGTTGTATTTTCTTTGAAAAAGTAAGAATATCCTTTCCCGTTGCCCCGCCAGTATTTATAAGAATAAGCGCCTGCTTTTCATAACAACCTACCCTTCCTTCGGAATACCCTTTCCCGTTTGCTTTTTCCAGTAACCAACCAGCGGGGATTTTATATCCATCAGGTAATTTATAATACGGCATCTCTGGGTAATCAATCTTTAAATATTCATATTGTTTGTCTGTAATCGATGGATTCTTAAAGAAACTCCCTGCATTGGGCACTAAATCTGGATTAGGGATTTTGGAATTCCTGATATTCATTACTGCTTTGGCAACCTCAAGTATAGTTGGTTTTAGGACACCCATTTTCCCAAGTTCTGAGGTAATAGCACCATATTCCGTGTTTAAAATGGCGTTTTTACTTAACTTAAACTGAACACTGGTGATAACCGTCTTATTTTTCCAACCTCGTTTAAAAATACTATCTCTATAACCAAACTGGCAATCATCCAATCCAAGTTGATACCATTTATTTTCCTCAAAATGCCAGCAACGCAGGGATTGAAAAAAATCCCTTAATTCAACGCCATACGCTCCTATATTTTGAACTGGTGCAGCACCGACGGTCCCTGGAATCAATGCTAAATTTTCAATACCTGCCCATCCATTTTCTATAGCATGTAAAACCAAATGATGCCAATCCATGCCGGCTCCAACTTCTATAAAAATATCATCTGCCGATTCATCTATTATTTTTAATCCATCTATTTCATTTTTCAAAACAACACCGTTCACATCACCTAAAAGCAATAGGTTACTCCCCTTCCCTAACACTAAAATATCTTTATAATGGTTGGAAATACGCTCAAAATCATTCCTTTGAACGATTGACGTAAATTCCTCCTCATTTTTAAAAGAGAAAAAATGAGATGCAAATCCTGGTGTTTTAAATGTAGTGAAATGCTGAAGTGAAAAATGTTGACTATATTCCATTTGATTAGGTGCTTATCTTTGAACCCAATATTAACGGATAATTATCAGAACTGTCAATTATCCATTAAAAAAATTAAATTTGTTAAAAAAATAAAGATGAAGGCATTTGAGGTAATTGGCGGAAAGAAACTGACAGGTGAAATTACACCTCAAGGTGCTAAAAATGAGGCATTACAGGTTATTTGCGCTGTTTTATTGACAGAAGAACCCGTTAGAATAAGTAATATTCCCAGTATTCTGGATGTAAAATTGTTAATTGAAATTTTAAAAGAACTAGGAGTAACGGTACAAAAAGAGTCAGAGGATACTTTTTTATTTAACGCAAAAAATATTCTTATTGATAAAATCGAAGATCCTGAATTTCATAAAATAGCCAATAGATTGCGTGGTTCCGTCATGATAGCCGGACCTTTACTTGCCCGGTTCAACAGGTCATTCATACCTAAACCTGGCGGTGATAAAATAGGAAGAAGGCGTATGGACACCCATATCATTGGTTTTGAGCATCTTAACGTTCATTCTGAATATGATAAAATACACGGTTATTTCAAACTCACCTCCAATGGATTGAAGGGAGCTGATATTCTGCTCGATGAACCTTCTGTTACAGGGACAGCCAATATTGTATTAGCTGCCGTTATGGCAAAAGGCCGCACAACGATATATAATGCTGCCTGCGAACCTTATCTGCAGCAATTATGTACCATGCTAAACAAGATGGGCGCTAAAATTTCAGGTATAAAATCTAATTTATTACATATAGAAGGGGTTTCCCAACTCGGTGGAACAGAACATCGCATTTTACCAGACATGATTGAAGTTGGTTCTTTTATTGGATTAGCTGCTATGACCAATAGTCCCTTGACTATTAAAAATGTAGGACTTCAACATTTGGGTATCATACCAGATAAATTTAAGCAGTTAGGCATTGCCATGTCATTCAAAGGAGATGACATACAAATTCACGAACAAGAACAATATGCTGTGCAAGATGCGCTCGATGGTTCCATGCTCACTCTTTATGACCATCCCTGGCCTGGACTTACCCCCGATTTGCTGAGTGTTCTTCTCGTTGTGGCAACGCAAGCAAAAGGGAGCGTATTGATTCATCAGAAAATGTTTGAAAGTAGATTATTTTTCGTCGATAAGTTAATTGACATGGGCGCCAGAATTATCCTTTGTGATCCGCATCGGGCTACTGTCATCGGCCTGGAAAGGGAGCAGGCGCTCCGTGGAATCACTATGAGCAGTCCCGATATTCGCGCGGGTATGGCTCTTCTTATTGCTGCTTTAAGTGCTGAAGGAAACAGTATCATTAATAATATAGAACAAATAGATAGGGGTTACCAATTTTTAGATGTCCGCCTAAATGCATTGGGAGCAGGTATCCGACGAATTGATTCATGATTAGAGCTTTGTAATTAGTGATTGGTATTTGGTGCTTGGTAATTAGGGCAAGTTGTCGGAATCAAGTACCAAGCATCAAGAACTTGGAAAGTTGCGGAGGAACGGCCAGCAGCAAAGAGTGCGCATACATCAATTACTATTTTGGCTCTGGCGGCACAAAATCTTTATTGGAACCATTTTGGCTCTGGCGTGATTATATGTTTGTTGGACTATTTTGCTCTGGCGACAACAAATGTTTGTTGGATCCATTTTGGCTCTGGCGGCAACAAATGCTATTAAGATGCGACCCCTGTGGGGTCAATTATATGTATACCCACTAATTACCAAATACCATTTAAAAAATTATACTTTTTTCCTTGGTCCATAGACACAATGTCGGCAACCGTTTTTACAACAATGCCCTCTTAACAGATGATAAAATTCCGTAAACACCCATTTGCCCGATACCAAATAATAGTGAACCCCTTCCTTCAGGTCTAATGGTTTTAATGGAAAAAGGACATGTTGTTCATAAGGAATTACGACCATTTGATGGTCTGTTAAATAGCCGAGGGTATTTTCACTCAGATAGATGCCATCGGCAGCATATTTTTCTTTTAATGGATGGATTTCTGATTGATTTTCCGGCAACTCATCCTTCATTTTCATTATCATTTCAATATTTGTGCAATATTAAAGGCAGTGAGCGTCAAATTTTTTTCTGTACTTAGCAAGGCGTCATTTAAAGAACCAGACCCTTGGGAAATACTAAAGGCCGCTTTTAAACCTAAGGCCGTCAATTCATCTGGATTTAGATCTAATGCACCACAAATGGCGATGACAGGTTTATCATATTTTTTGGCCATCTGACAAACTCCTTTTATTAATTTACCCTGTAAAGTTTGCCTATCTAACGCCCCCTCTCCAGTGATTACCAGATCAGTTTCAGGTATAAACTTTTCAATATTAGAATATTTGAGGATTAAATCTATGCCTGATTTTAAGGAAGCGCCTAAAAAAAAGCTGGTTCCGTAGCCCAGGCCACCTGCAGCACCAGCACCAGGTAAATTTTGCTTCACCGTATTATTTAATTGGGAGCAGATACCATAAAAGTGTTTCAAACCATTATCTAAAAATTTTACAGCTGAAATATCGGCACCCTTTTGAGGAGCAAAAATAAAAGCGGCACCGTTTGACCCAAAAAGAGGATTATCCACATCGCAAAGAACCTCAAAGGTAACCTTACTTCCTACAAATTTAGCTGGTGGTAATATCTGAAAAACCTTAATTAATTCATTTCCAATGGGTTCACAATCTTTACCTATATCATCTAAAAATCTCCATCCCAACGCTTTAGCCATACCCATTCCGGCATCATTGGTTGATGATCCGCCCAGACCAATAATAATTTCAGTTGCCCCTAATTTACAGGCATGGTTTATCAATTCACCCACACCATAAGAAGAAGTATGCAATGGATTCCTTTCAGAAGGACTTAAATGTTGTAATCCAATAGCTTGAGCAATCTCAATAACGGCTAATTTTTTTGTTTCCGAAAACAAAAAATGTGCCTCCTTCTTCCGTCTTAGGGCGTCGTCCACCACTACGGAAACCAGATCCATTTCTAAGTATACTTTAAGAATATCAATCAGTCCTTCCCCACCATCTGCAAGAGGGAAGCAAGAAACCTCATCGTGCGGACTTGATTTTATCCAACCATTTTTTATCGACGCGCAAACGGTAGAGGCATCGGCAGCATCTTTAAAACTATCGGTGGCAATAAGCACTTTCATTTTCCAATATTTATAAAATAAAATATCCTGTTCGTAAAACAAACGAACAGGATATCAGCAAAAAATAAAAATAATTATTTATTGGGGGTCTTCAAAACTTTGATGAAAAAATACAAAGTGAAACCAGTAACAATAATTACTGAACCTAACCACATGATTAAAGCTGAAGTATTCATAATTTATTTTTTATTCGTTAACATTAACATGGACATTATCATTGAGTTTACGCTTACGATAAGCGACATAGACCAGGCTAGCAATGGCTACCCAAAGGGCTAATAAAAGTAAGCGCGAAAAATTTTGGAAGAAAATCGTTTTCCTTATTTTCTCAGCTTCAGCACCTGTTGCTGTCAATAAGTCATTGTTTAATTTAACTTGCATAATCTGCTCCCAGATACCCGGCAAACTTGATACAAAAACCCATCCTAAAAGTAGCGGGGTCACCACTAAAATTATATACTTAAAAATAATTGGAACTTTAATATCGGCGCCAGAGATTATCTCAGACCAACCTCTTTTAATACCAAAAATCCAGGCAAACAAAACCGTTTCAAAAAGCGCAAAAACTACTAAAGAAACGGTTCCTGCCCAATAATCATATTCATCAAAAACACCATATTGAAAGAAAATAACGGTTGGTAAGCCCAACACAAAAACAATAACACCAAAAGCTAAAGCCGATGGACCGCGCTTCCAGTTGAATTCATCTTGTAAGAATCCCATTACAGGTGTTCCCATGGCCAAAGAGGAAGTAATTCCGGCAAAAAATAATAGTCCAAACCAAGCTACTCCTGCTAAAATGGCTAAAACTGGCCCCCATTGCTGAAATAGATAAGGCAAAGTTCTAAAACCTAATCCTAATCCTCCCACTTCGCTAACCAGTGCTTTCATTCCATCAATTCCGAAATATCCAACAGTAATGGGTATTAAAATCGCTCCACCGAGAGCAACCTCCACAAACTCATTCATCCAACCCGCACTCATGGCATTTAGGGCAATATCATCTCTTTCTCTCAAATATGAAGCGTAACATTGAATACTACCCATACCAACAGACAAGGTAAAAAATAT
>CAMDWC010000234.1 GCA_945878825.1 Haliscomenobacter hydrossis DSM 1100 | reverse complement strand
CGAAAAGCTTTACTTTTACGTTCGAAAGGCTGTAAATCGGGGCATTTTTCAAGTTGTTGAACCAGGATTAAATGCAGCGCTTCCTTATAATCTGCAGGATTAATTTCCTTCATAGCCTCTTTGATACAATATTCATTGATTCCCTTTTGTTTAAGGGATTGGATAATTTTGATGCGACCCCAGGCTTTCATCCTAAATTTTCCCCGGGCATAAGTTTTGGCAAATCTGAGTTCATTTAAATAATCTTCCTCAATGAGGCTGCCTATTATTTCTTCCAAATATTCCCCATAAATGCCAAGAGAGAGCAATTTTGTGCGGACTTCACGATGGCAACGTTCCTGATAGGCGCAATATTTTTGTAATAAACTAAGGGCTTCCTGTTGACTGATGTATTTTTTCATTGATTAGGTCCAACCTTTGTATCTGTAAGTATAAGAAAAATTTCCACAATAGGTGACAATTTAGCGATAAAGCTATATATTTGCACTTCTAAAAGGGGCCCATAGCTCAGTTGGTTAGCAGCACCTGACTCATAATCAGGGGGTCGTAGGTTCGAGCCCTACTGGGCCCACATAAGAAAAACTGATTTTCAGGGGTTTATGAAGTAACATTCATAAACCTTTCTTTATTTTCATGTTTTACCAAAGATTATAAGTGATTTTGATTTAAAAGATAAAAAAATTTGGAAAATAAAAATTTTATTAAAATCGAAGAAATTATACATAATATTCAAAGAAAGTACTCTGCGATTAATCATTTATCGATTATTTTGTCTCATTACTTTTTAAGTTAACTACATCACAAAAATAGTTCCGCTATTTTCAGAGCAACATTTGTAAGAATTTACAATTATTTAATAAATGTGTAAAATTTAGTTAAAGTCGTAGTAATACTTTTACAAAAAAATAAATTTATGATAAACAAAAATCTAAACTTAGCAGTGCTAATGTTTTTAACAACAACATCCTTGTTTGTTGCTTGTAAAAAAGACGATACTACAACACCTCCAGTTGTTAGTGAGGCAGAATTCAAAAATCGTTCTGTTACTCCCGCATTTATTAAAATGGGAAGTGAATTTTCAAATGTAGGAGTTTACACTTTAGTAAGTAGCGAAGACCTAATACCTAACTCTGGTACTATGGTTTACGGTGGCGCACCAGATGGTCAAGGATTTATTAAAAATCCTGATGGAAGTGGTTATATCATGGTAACAAATCATGAAAACACTTGGGCAATTTCTAGAATGTATCTTGACAAGAAATTAAACATCACAAAAGGAGAATATATCGTGAATACCGATGGAGGCATGTTCAGATTATGTTCTGGCACGATGGCAACGCCTGAAATTCATGGATTTGGACCAACCTTTTTAAGTACTGGAGAATCCAATGTAAATGCAATGACACATGCAGTTGATCCGGTAGGACTTGCAGATGCATCTAACAAAACAAGAGTAAAACCAGCATTAGGCAAATTCAGTGGTGAAAATGCAGTTCCACTTACCAAAGTAGCATATCCTGGAAAAACCGTTATTATTTTAGGTGAGGATTCAGGTAACGGGCAGGTTTACTTATATGTTTCGAATACAGTTGGTGATTTAGATAATGGAAAACTTTATGTTTTAAGAAGAGTTGACCAAAACCAAATCGAAACAAATATGACTTGGAACAACAACTATAATGTAGAATTTGTAGAGGTTCCCAATGCAAAAAATTTAACAGGTACTGAAATAGATAATTTAAATGCTACGTTAAAAAGTATTCAATTTGCTCGCGTAGAGGATTTAGATTATCGTAAAGGTTCTTCTTCTAATAATAGAGAATTATATTTTGTTGCTACTGGTGTTTCTGGCTCAACAGAAAAAACATATATGGGAAGAATGTATCAACTTAAATTAGATCCAATCGATCCATTAAAAGGTGTTTTGAAAATTGTTGCTGATGGTGATGTTTCTCCAACTGGAACTAATGTAAAAGGTACAGATATAATTAATCCAGATAACCTTTGTGTAACTGAAAATTATGTATATATCCAGGAAGATGGTGATTCCTTTTGGCCAGAGGCAACTCATAATTCCTTGATATGGCAGTATGATATCAAAACGGGTACTAAAAAAGTATTTATGGATATGACTCATAAAGATGTTGCAGTACTAGGTACAAAATATAATCCAGCGGGTGCTAATCAAAATAAATTTGGACTTTGGGAACACGGTGCTATGGAAGATATTTCTGATGTTATTGGAGTTCCTGGAACCTTTACCATTAACATACATGCCCATTCTTGGTTAGAAGGCGATAAATTTCTAAATCCTAGTAAAGCGGTTTCTGTACAAACTTATAAATCTGGTGGACAAACTTTACTTATTACTAAAGTTCCTAGATAAATAATTTTTAAAACTATTAAATAAGACCATTCAGATTATCCTAATATGAATGGTCTTATTTTTTATCATTCATTTAATTTTTTTTAAAAATGAAGAATTTATTTTTTGGTGTTTTTTGTTTGTTATTATTTTTTGCGTGTATAACTATAAGCCAAAAAAGTTTTGATAAGACCGCATATTCTTTTGTTGAAAAAAATATAGATTCTGTCATTGGAATTTTAAGTAAAACGGAAGGAGAGAGTGATAAAAATACATTAATAAAAATATTTTCCAATAGTCGTAAGAACTATAAAAAAATTGAACCATTCGTAGAGTATTATTATCAGGGACTAACTCGAAGAATTAATGGTCCAGCATTACCGGAGATTAAAACAGATGATAACATGGTAAATGATCCATCTGGTTTTCAGGTTATTGAAGAAATTATTTATAGTGATACGGTTGACCTTGTTGATTTAAATAAGCAAATTAAAATTTTAAATACTGATTTATTATTTATAAAAAAAACAATAAAAGACTTACCCATACAAGACCATCACTTTTATGAATTGGTTCAACATCAAATTATTAGGATTGCTACTTTAGGTATTACAGGATTTGACTCTCCTGTTGCTTTTCAATCGATTACAGAGGCAAGATTTGCCTTAGAGGGAATAAACGAATGGTATCGGATGTTCTGTGAAACCAAAAATAAAAATATTAATAAACAGTTAATAAATCAAATCAATGATGCCATACTTTTTACTGAGAAAAATAATAACTTTAATTCCTTCGATCGATTGCAGTTTATTAAAAACCATTTAATGCCTGTAAGCACGACTTTTGAAGAAGATTTAAAAATTGTACTGGCCGAAGCACCAAATTTTGATAAAAATAAAGTCTTTTTTGGCACTTTGTCCGACTTAATGCAAGGAAAAAAAATTAATCCAGATGCATTTTCACCTTTTTCTGAATCAGCATCTACTCAAGAAAAAATAGCTTTAGGTAAAATACTTTTTAATGACGTAAGTCTATCCAAAAATAATAATATTAGTTGTGCTAGTTGCCACAATGCCAATAAAGCTTTTACTGACGGTAAGGTTACTTCCGTAACTAATATTCATAACAATTTGGTAAGGAGAAATTCACCAACGGTATTATATGCTGCCTTTCAAAAATCATTTTTTTATGATTTGCGTTCTCAAGATTTAGAAAATCAGATTGAGAGCGTTATGAAAAATCCCGATGAATTCGATTTAACACCCAAAGAAATAAAAAAGAAAATTTTTGCTAATCAAACACTTGCTTCTAATTTTTCCAAGGCTTATCCTCATAAAAAAGAGATTACTTCCTACGAAATACGCAATGCCATAGCTGCTTATGTAAGAAGTTTAATGCCATTCAATGCAAAAATTGATCAATATTTTAAAGGGCAAGTTAGTTTAAGTGAGTCAGAAAGTAATGGCTTCAATATATTTTCAGGAAAAGCTAAATGTGCTACTTGTCATTTCATACCAATATATAATGGTACAATTCCTCCTTGGTTTAATAATACGGAATCGGAAGTTATTGGTGTTCCCAAAAGTATAACTTGGACAAATGCAGTGGTTGATGGAGATTTAGGTAGATATAATTTAAATCAATTAGAACAATTAAAATATTCCTTTAAAACCCCCACTGTAAGAAATATTGATAAAACTGCTCCCTATATGCACAACGGTGTTTATAATAGTCTGGAAGAAGTAATTAAATTTTATGAATTAGGCGGCGGTAACGGGATAGGAATGAATTTAGAATACCAAACCTTACCTTTTGATAATTTGCAATTAACAACGAAAGAAAAAAATGACCTCATTAGTTTCATGAAAATCTTAACCGATAATTAAGTGGTTAAACCAAAGGCTGCTGATAAGTATTGATTAATTTTAAAAATGCTGTTGGAGAAATAGCTTAAATTTGCTAAGCTAACAATAGTATATTTACAAATAAATAAATCAACATGCCCCAAAAGCTGCCTCTTGGACTTCAGGATTTTCGCGAAATCATTGAAGGTCATTATAAATATATTGATAAAACCAAATATATTCACTCCATAGCGTCCAGAGGAAAATTTTATTTCCTTTCGAGACCAAGACGTTTTGGTAAGTCCTTAACAATATCAACCCTGCAAGCGCTTTACCAAGGTAGTAAAACGCTGTTCAAAGGTCTTTGGATTGAGGATAAATGGGATTGGAATAAGAAAAATCCTGTGTTGCGCATCACTCTTGCCGGTATAGGGTTTAATGAAACTGGTTTGGAAGCGGCTTTACACTTTGTTCTTGACAAAATAATCAGAGTCCATGATCTGCCTCCCATACATGGGGGTATCAGCAGCCGATTTGACCAAATCATTCATTTAGTATCTAAAAAAGGAAAGGTGGTTGTTCTTGTTGATGAATATGACGCCCCAATTATCCAGTATCTGGCAAAAGACATGGATAAAGCTTATGCTAACCGGGAACTGCTGAAGGAATTTTATACCGTCTTAAAAGCAAATGACGATTTACTGAAGCTAGTCTTTCTGACGGGTGTAAGTAAATTTTCTAAAATAGGTATCTTTTCTGGAATTAATAATTTGGTGGATCTTTCGACACATCCAGCTTATGCCAACATGCTTGGTTATACCCAGCAAGAATTGGAAGCCAACTTTTCTGAGGAAATAGACATTGCAAAAGATGTTTTAAAGCTTTCCCGGGAAGATTTACTCGAACAATTAAGGGTTTGGTACAATGGGTATAGGTTTGAAGAAAATGCAGAAAAGGTCTATAATCCAGTTTCCATAAATAATTTTTTCGATCGTAATAAATTTGAAAATTTTTGGTTTTCTACGGGCACCCCTACTTTTTTAGTCAATCTGCTCAAAAAGGA
>CAMDWC010000233.1 GCA_945878825.1 Haliscomenobacter hydrossis DSM 1100 | reverse complement strand
GAAGAATCCGCCAATAATTATCAACAATCTATTGATAAATTAAATCCATCCGGACAAAAAGCAAATGCTTACTATAATTTAGGAAATGCACTCTACCAAAAAGGAAATTTTAAGGGTAGCATTGATGCCTATAAACAAGCGCTTAGAATTAAACCGGGAGATCAGGAAACGCAGCACAATCTATCCGTTGCATTAAAAAAACAGCAGCAGAAAGAACAACAGCAACAGCAGCAGGAAAATAAACAAAAACAAGATCAGCAAAAGCAAGATCAAAATCAAGATCAAAAAAATAGTAACCCAAATAAAAATCAACAAGAGCAGGGTGAAAATACACAAAGAAAATTATCAAAGGAAGAAGCGGAAGCTCTTCTAAATATTATGGATGAAGAAGAAAAAAAAGTGCAATCAAAACTTCGACAAGCTGGAAAAACAAATAGTCAAGTCAAAAAAGATTGGTAAAATGCGCCCATTTTTATGTAGTCTAATCCTTTTTGTAAGTAGCTTCATATACGGTCAAACGTCCTTCTTTGCCGTTGCCGATGCTGAGAAAGTACGACCTGGAAATTTAGTGGAAGTCTCCTTTATATTAAAAAATGGGGAAGGGGAAGATTTTATTTCACCAGACTTTTCAAACGATTTTTATATCCTTTCCGGACCCAACAGAGGGCTTAGTACAGTAATTCAAAATGGTCAAATGCAAAGGGAAATGAGCTTTTCCTATACCTTGCAGCCTAAGAGAAATGGAAAACTAACCATTCGTCCCGCCAGAATTAAAGTGCGGGGAAAAACATTGAAAAGTAATTCCTTGGTCATTTTAGTGACATCAGATGGAAAACAGGAAAATAATAATGACCAGGATTTTTTTATCCGTGCTGAACTTGCTCAAAATACTATTTATCTGGGCCAGCAGGTTCGACTTGATTATAAAATCTACACCAGAAAAGAAATTCAAAATTATAGCATCCTTCAGGAAAGTGATTACGGAGGCTTTTACGCAGCAGATATTCAGAGAATGGATAATATGGTGCAAACCACCAATATAAAGGGTAAAACGTATTATACAAAAGTATTAAGAAGCGTTGCCCTTTTCCCACAACAAACAGGAAAACAAAGTATTTCTCCTCTTGTATTACAAGTAGGACTTTTGGAAGAAGATCCTCAAAGACCTAGTTCCCTTTTTTTTAACGGCGATGTGAAATACGTAAACGTAGAAAGTAATGTCTTAAATGTTACCGTAAAAGATCTACCAAAACCTGTTCCGGCCAATTTCAATGGAGGTATTGGCAACTTTTCAGCGTCGTCTGTCATAGACAAAACGTCGGCCTCAACGAACGAAACTTTTTATTTAACCATTACCATTTTAGGTGACGGCGATGCCAAAAGAATAAAAAGCCCAAATCTTAACTTACCGCCATCCTTTCAATTATATGACACCAAGTCTGAAGAAGAGGAAAGAGGTGAAAATGAGGGTAAAAAGTTTAGTCAGAAGTCATTTACTTACGTTATTCAACCGCAAAAAGAAGGAGAATTCTCCTTTCAACCCTCTTTTACCTATTTTTATCCGTTAACAGGTAAATACGAAACCAAATTATTAGATCCTTTTTTGATAAAAATAACAGCCAGTCAATCTAATAGTGTTTCTCTAAAAGAAGAGACAAGTCAATTTGTTTCATTAACTTCAGAGGACTTCAAATCGCCTTCCATTTTTACCAATATTTTATGGATAGCCGGCTTTACCATCCCTTTCCTGAGTATCGCCTTTTTCTATGTGTATAAATATCTCAGCCAGCGAAAAAAGGTTAAGTCCCCTTCTGAAGTGACCACTGACCATCTACAGCAGGCAAAGATATATGGAGATCAAGGTGATTATGAAAATAGTTTTATTGAACTAAGTTTTGCCTTAAGAACTTTTCTTTTTCACCAGTTTGATATTCCAAAAGAAAATTTTTCCAACGAACAAATTATTGATAAACTAGAACAATCAGGTCTTTTAAATCAAGCGTTAACTCAGCAATTAAGACAACTGCTGAACCGTTTTGAAATGGTCTTATATGCTCCCTCAATGAAAAAAGATCAGTGGAAATTAACCTGGGAGGAAGTTTGCCTGTGGATAAAACAATTCGATAAAGCTTAATTTAATTGTTTAGCCAATAATTAATTTTAAGCACAATAGCTCTGTTTTTATTATCAAACGATTCCGGATAATAATTATCCGTATATACTAAAAAAACATCTGAAACAGGTTTGAAACGCCATTGGATTCGCGAATTAATATTAACATTCTTAATTTGTGAATTGTACTGGACATAAGTTGTCCAAAACAAATTTTTGGTAAGCGTTATATCCAACCTCGGACCTATAAGCCATAAATTGGCATCTTTATAAGGCTCGGGAAAACGCAATATATTGATGCTGCCCACCATCGACAATATAGCATAGGGCTGCATTCTCAAATTTACAGATCCATCCAGGTTCCAACGGTTCCCATTGAAATATTGCCCTGATCTGGAACTAATATAATAGTTAATCTTCTTTCTGGTGTTGGAAGTATAGCGTAAAATAAATAAATTATAGGCATACCCTTTTCCCTCTTCCAGGCTTAGACCATCTCCGCCACTTGGATTAAAAGGGCTAAATAAATACACAAACTCCCTTCGCATCCTGAACTCCAAATTGGCTGTACTTCTAAATAAAACCCTGTACATAAGATTGACATCAAAATCGGTCAACCCATATTTTTCATTTCCAAGATGATCAAAATCAATACCAGGTCCATGTTTATTCAGTAGCCCTCCCTTGGGATAAAAATTATACCAAAGAGAAGAAGCAATCCTTCTATAATCAGTCCTCCTTGCATAACCTACTTCCGGATTATAATTTTCGCCTACCGATTGACCGGTAAAGGAAAAATCCCAACGATAGGTATTATAAGCAATATCGCCGCCAAAAACACCCGAATTACCTTTTTTCTCCTCATCAAAAGAATAATGATAAAAGGCTTTTCCAGCCCATTTGTTATCTGCTGTAGCAAGATTATAGTCAAACCCAAGCACACGATTAAAATTTTTTTTATTATACCCTATCACATTTTCGTCGACAAAAGGCTCTTTATTAACAAAAATAACACCCACGTTAGATCTGCTAAATATTTTTCTTTGCACGGCAGCTACACTATAATTTACAGATGGTTGATTAATAGATAAATCTCTTGCCGTTTGCATGCTGAGTAATCCAATCCTCCAGTTATTATCTAATTTACCACTCAATCTTGCACCAAAATAAATAGGATTTTGAATATTTTGCCCCGTTTCCTCATCTCTGGCAATACCGATTCTTCTGGAGAAGAAAGGCCTTAATCGTTCCTGACCAAAGGAGGCAAACAAATCGGCATTTTCTAAAAAGAATTGTCTCCTTTCAGGAAAAAATATTTCAAATCTATCCAGATTGGTAACCTGTTCATCTACTTCCACCTGCGAAAAGTCAGGATTTACAGTTAAATCTAAATTTAAAGCGGGGCCCACACTAATTTTAGCATCTCCACCAATATTGACTTTATTGGTAACGGGCACTTTATTGAGTTTATCGACCTGAGAGTTTGCTAACATGTAGGGAATAACAGTGAAATTAGTATTTTTTTTAGCCAAAGGTTCATCCCAAACCCCTCTACACATACTTACCAGATTTAAAATCTGAAACTGTCGGGGAAGCCGCGGAAAAACTACCCGCTCCGCTGATTCGCTGTCTATCCTGTAAAATTTAAAATTCCAGTATTTAGATCCTGGTTTAAATCGGAGCGTGCTAAATGGTATGGCACCTTCTGCCACCCAATAACCTTCAAATTGTTTTGCTCCTGCAAACCATTTATTATCCCAGCTCAAACTCAAATCGGTGCCTTCAGAGCCACCATTTGACACTAAACCCTCTCTTTGAACCCCAAAAGGGTTCACTCCAAATTGAAAACCATTCGTTTGATCCTGGAATGGATCAATGATAATCGAAAATCCATCATTTGCTTCTCCACGATAATCCCTTCTTAGAGAAGGAGTAATATAACCTCTGTCAATTTTTCTATTTTTCATGACAGCTAGAAAATATATATGCTGGTCATCATATGCTATTTTAACTGAAATGCCTTGCTGTGCAGGTAAGGTATCGGTAGGAAAATACTGCCAAAAATCTTTAATCACAGGTATGTTTTTCCAGGCTTCGTCGTCTGGAAGGCCATCAATTTTGATAGTTGAGGTTACTTTTTGTAGTTTAAACTCACTTACTTCCTGTGCATATACAAGAAATGGAGAAAACAGAGCTAATAGCCCAATGATAAGTTTTTGGAGCATTTTCAGTAAAATAGATTTCGTTCAGGTGCTATTACCATAAAAATTGGCAGTCCAAAATAGACAATTTTTTGATAAATTTTCGTTACTTTTAAGGTGTGAAATATTTTCTACTTGTTTTTCATTTTTTCAATATACCTTCTATGAAGCCCTATCTTTTTCTTATTTCCATTGTCTTAATTGGATCTTCCTGTGTTACAAAAAAGAAATACTTAGCCTTTCAGGGCGAACAACAGGCATTGGTTAAAGCGGCTGAACAGAATTTGGCAGATTGCCAGTTTCAGCTTAGTCAACTGAAAAGTCAGCTACAGATAAAAGAAACAGAATTACAAAGCCGCCTTCGTGAAATGCAAAATAAGGATGGCGAACTAACTGATAAAAGAAACCAGGTGCGTCTGTTAGAAGACCAGATTGCTCTGTTAAAAGGTACAAACGCCAGCTTATTAGACAGACTTTCCGATCTTTCCGTAATTAGTAAAAGTGGGGCAGAAAGTATCAATAAATCGCTACAGGCCATAAGCGAACAAAGCAAATATATACAGGATCTTACAGGTCAAATGCAAAGAAAGGATTCTTTAAGTCTTTCTTTAGTAAATACCTTAAAAAGGTCTTTATCTGATATCAATGATCAGGATTTGACCATAGAGGTAAAAAAGGGCGTTGTTTATGTATCCATTTCTGATAAATTACTCTTCAGAAGTGGAAGTCATGACATCAACGACAGAGCTCAAAGTGTTTTAGGTAAGGTTGCATCGGTTCTAAATGATCATAATGATATAGACGTTTTAGTTGAAGGTCATACCGATAATTTATCTATTTCTAATTCCTGTAACATAGATAACTGGGACTTAAGTGTTCGCAGAGCTACCTCCGTTGTGCGCTTTCTGCAACAAAAACACCAGGTAGATCCAAAAAGAATGACCGCTGGAGGTAGAGGTGAATT
>CAMDWC010000232.1 GCA_945878825.1 Haliscomenobacter hydrossis DSM 1100 | reverse complement strand
AACAGGTTTTTCGGGAATCCCATGTTTTGAAAGAATGGGTCTTATTATTTTTAAGTCCTGTTTTAATTTTTCCTTGAGATAAGCGGGAATAGGAAAAGGATCTCTTTGATTTAATTCACTGAATAATGTGGCGGGGAGCGTATAATATTTAACGGAGGTAGGCGCTCTATGCACATACCTGAAGATGGGAATATACTGGGTTCTGGTGATACAGGTGGCTCCAAAAGGCAGTTCTTTTTCAAGTTCGACTTCTACCATTGCACCAATATCTGTATAGGTTTTTATCTGCCCGGAAATAAAATTCCCCAACGAATAGGCAACAACTGTTAGTTCTCCTTTTCTAATGGAATCAGTTAGGGGCTTTTGCTCAATAGATTGAACCACATGCGGATGAGAGCCAATGACTACTTTAGCACCCCAAAGGAATAATTTTTGTGCCAATTGGCGTTGATAAGAGGTTTCAACCAGTTGATATTCGTTTCCCCAATGCACCATAACAATAATAGCATCTGGATTACCAGCTCTTGCCTTTTCCATATCTGCTTCCATTTGTTTTTCATCTAATTCATTGACAATGACAGGTGGTTTAGTGGGAATGCCATTTGTCCCATAAGTATAATTCAGAAAGGCCAGTTTAAAATTTCCATGCTGAATAAGCAGGGGATAATTCAGAGATCGGTCCATGCTATCGAGAAAAGTGCCGGTCTGGTAAAAACCCAGCTTTCGAACGGTACGAATAGTATTTTCAACCCCTGTTCTTCCAGCATCATTAGAATGATTATTGGCGGTTACTAGCATATCGAACCCTGCATCTTTTAAGGCAACAGCGACGGCGTCGGGACTACGAAATTGTGGATAACCTGAGTAGGGAGGTTTACCTGGAAGGGTGAATTCTAAATTTCCAATGGCCAGGTCTGCTTGTTTTAATATTGGAGCAACATATTTGAAGCAATGATGGTAGTCATAGGTACCATCAGGTAGCAAGGCAGCTTTAATCTGGGTACTATGCCCCATAATATCACCAGCAAAAACAAGTTTTAGTTTTTCTGTAAATACTTGACAATGAACCTGTAAGTTTAAGGTGATGCCTAATAAAAGAAGGAAAGTATATTTCATTATGGTTTAACATTTAGCAAATTAGCTTCCAACATTTTTCTCTCTAAATTTTTTCTATCGTCGCCTCTAATTTCTCCTTTTAAATATTTTTCAATGATTAAACTGGCGATAGGGGTGGCATAAGTTCCACCAAAACCAGCATTTTCAATGTAAACGGAAAGGGAAATTTTAGGAGCTACTTTAGGGGCAAAGCAAAAGAAAATAGAGTGATCCTTTCCTGAAGGATTTTCTGCGGTTCCCGTTTTTCCGCAGATAGGAATATCGACAATAAAACCACTTTTTGCTGTTCCGGCCAAGAGTGCTTTTTCCATACCATCAATCACAGGTTCAAAATGCTGTGTTTTAATTCCAACATTTATCTTTGTTCTATATTTCAAGGGAATTTGTTTATTATCCTCATTAAATCCTTTGACGATATGGGGGGTGTAATACCAGCCACGATTTGCTATCATAGCGGCAGCATTGGCCAGCTGAATGTTGGTCGTCAATAATTCACCCTGTCCGATACCTACGGAACGAATCCACACGGAGTTCCAGCGGGGATTCTTAAACCAATCGGTATAAAAGGTAGAGCTTGGATAGTTACCTGCTTTCTCCCCCGGGAAATCGATATCCAGTTTTTTTCCAAAGCCAAACCGATCTAAATAGGTATTTAAGGTATCCAGGCCTCTGGAAGGATTGTAAAAGCTGTATTTATCTACCAATTCTCGAAAAACGGTAACAAAATAGGCATTACATGAATTTTGAATACCTGCTGCCACCGTGCGGCAGGTAGCATGATTGTGGCAGCCTGTTAATCGCATACTCCCGAAATAATAAGCACCATTGCATGATATGGTTCTGTTGGATTTTAGGGTTTCTTTTTCCAGGGCTACCAAAGCAAGTAAAGGTTTAAAAAGAGACCCTGGAGGATATTGTGCACTGGTGGAACGGTCAAAAAGAGGTAAATCTTTATTTAACTGAAGCGACTGAAAAAATTTCCCTCTGTTAGGGTTTGTAATAGCCATGAGCGCTGGGTCATAGCCGGGAGAGGTGACCAAGGCTAAAATTTCGCCTGTTTCAGGTTCAATAGCTACAATAGCGCCTCTTTTATTTACCATTAATGATTCAGCATATTCTTGAAGATCAATATCTAAGGAGGAAATTAAATCTTTACCAGAAACAGCTCTGGTATCCAATAATCCATCCTTAAAAATGCCTTCTTCCCGTCCCAAATTATCTTTTAGTACGTATCGGTAACCTTTTAATCCCCGCAACTCATCTTCGTATACTTTTTCTAAACCCGATGCCCCGACATAATCACCAGCTACGTAAATACTTTCAGGATTTTCAACTTCATTTTCATTAACCTCTCTGATATAGCCAATAAAGTGACCGGCAGAATGCGACGAATATTCCCTCACGTTTCTTATGGTGATATCAAACCCCGGGAAAAGATGTAAATTTTCCTGAAAGGCAGCATAAATATTTGCCGGTATTTTACTTAGGAATAAAAAAGGTACATTCTTGGAGAATTGCCCGCTCTTCCAGTCTTTATCTAAGTTTTTTATAAACGTTTCTTTCGATATATTTAAAAGAGAACAAAATCTATTGGTATCCATTGCCGGATTAATTCTTTTTACCGTAGCCAGTAAGTCATACATGGGGTTGTTATACACCAGTAATTTTCGGTTTCGGTCATAAATCAGGCCCCGGGAAGGATATTGTGTATAACGTTCTACTACCATAGAAGAGGCTCTGTTTCTGAAACCCTCGTCAATAACCTGAAGTTGCAGTGCTTTAGCAATCAGAATGATAGTTCCTATCAGGAAAATGATTAGAATGGTTGAAGATCTCTTTTTGTCTTTTTCCATAACCTGATAAATTTTATTAATCTAGGGGGTTTAAAATAATCACGATTAAGAAAATGAAAAGGGTGGAAACGAACCAGCTGAGCAAGGTTTTTATCAAAATTGCCCCTAAATATAATGGAGTAAAGACTTCCATAGAAAAATAAAAAAGAATGTGTACGAAAGAAAGGATACTTATAAACGGGACAAACCAAGGCCATTTAAATCGTTGTAAGGTTGGACTATGTAACTTATCGTAACCGCCACGGGGTTCAAGTAACCTTAATATAATGGGTCTTACAGCGATGGTGAAAACAGATGCGCCGGCATGAAGCCCGGGAGATTGCAAGCTTAGGTCAACGAGTAATCCAATGCCAAAAGCAAGTAGGAATTGTAGTTCTCTGGGCGTACGAAAAGGAAGTAACAAATAGGCCAATGGAAATATGATTATATCGATGTAATAAGGACCCAGAGGGCCTATCCTTGCTTGATTGAACACAATGACCTGTAATAATATGAGTATTACAAAACGAGTTCCATTATTTAGCAGCGCAAGATTCATAGCGATTTCGTCTGAAGGTAAAGGGAGTCTAATGCTGGCGTTTCGTAATTAATAACGACATAAGCAAATTTAATTTTTGTCATGTCCTGATAGAGTTTCACTTTTAATTCATAAGTACTGGAACCGGGAGGAATTCTTTTACCCACAATTTTTCCTAAATTGATGCCACTGGGAAATAAGTTGGAATAACCGCTGGTTTCGACTTTATCTCCTAGTTTGATAGGTACGTGTTTTGGGATATCATTGAGTGTCATATAGCGAACATCTCCATTATTATTCCAAACTAAAGACCCAAAATAGCCTTTATCTTTAATGCGTGCACTAATTTTCGTTTGACTATTAAAAATAGACATGACGGTAGTATAGTTGTCATTGACAGCTTTTGTGATGCCAATAACACCATTTTCACCAATTACCCCTTGATTTTCAGTTATTCCTGCTTTTCTGCCTTTGTTTAGAGAGAGGAAATTATTCCGAAGGGAAATGGAATTATTGACAACCCTGGCGGAGACCAGGTTAAATATTTGGTTTTGTGTAACCTTAAGATCTAAATCTTCGGGTTTTGCCCCTTGTTTTTCGGCAAGGTTAAATAATTTAGATTTTAGTTTAGCATTTTCTTTGAGTAGAATATTATTTTGTTCTTTTAGAGAAAAGTAACCACGAATATTACTTGCTTGGTTAGCTATACTTCCAGAAATTACATTGACTGAATTTTGGTAAATCTTTGCCTGAGAATCATTGAAAGTAATAATAAGGTAGAAACTAATCCCCTCTAACAACAAAAAAAGGATAAGATTTCCTACATCGGAAAATACCTTTAACCTTGGAAGCATAAGCAATAATGAATACTAACCGTATTCCGGTTTATTTAAACACTTTTCCGATCAATTAAAAAAGTATATCGTCCCGTTTCTTTTAAGGCAATACCGGTACCACGAACAACGGCACGCAAAGGATCATCGGCCACTTGCACATTAAGTTTGGTTTTCATCGCCAGCCTTTTATCCAAACCACGAAGGAGCGCACCCCCACCTGTCAGATACAGACCTTTTTTATAAATATCAGAGGCTAGTTCTGGAGGTGTAGCCTCCAAAGCTTTAATAACAGCATCTTCAATTTTTGAAATGGATTTATCTAAGGCTGTGGCTATCTCGCGATAGGAAACTTTTATTTGGCGGGGAATCCCTGTCATTAAATCCCTTCCGTTTACCGCATAATCTTCAGGTGGATCTTCAAGTTCGTGAAGGGCAGAACCAGCATGAATCTTAACTTGTTCAGCCGTTCTTTCGCCAATAAGAATATTGTGTTGTCTTTTCATATACTGAATAATGTCACCCGTCAACTCATCTCCTGCAATACGAATAGATTGGTCACAAACAATGCCTGACAAAGCTATAACAGCAATCTCAGTGGTGCCACCACCAATGTCAATAATCATGTTACCTGAGGGTTCTTCCACGTCGAGACCTATTCCCAAAGCGGCAGCCATAGGTTCGTGGATAAGATAAGTTTCTTTGGAATCAACGTGATCAGCAGAATCAAAAACAGCCCTTTTTTCAACTTCCGTAATTCCCGAAGGGATACAAATAACCATTTTCAAATGAGAAAAAAAGCGTTTTCTTTGGCCAATCATATTGATCATACCCTCAATCATTCTTTCAGCGGCTTGAAAATCAGCGATTACACCATCCTTCAGGGGACGAATGGTTTTTATATCGTCATGCGTCTTTTCATGCATATTCATTGCCTTAGTGCCAACCGCAATGGTTAATCCAGTTTTTCGGTTAATGGCAACAATAGAAGGTTGATCAAC
>CAMDWC010000231.1 GCA_945878825.1 Haliscomenobacter hydrossis DSM 1100 | reverse complement strand
ATGCTAAATAAAGTTAAAAATTGGTTTGGGATAGAAGGTGTAAAAATGGATATCTTGCTACCTGATGATATCAGGTCTCTAGATGGACTTTTTTCTGGTATTCTGGTATTCAATTCCATTACTGCACAGGAAATTGTAAATGTTAATATAAAAATGGTTGAACGCTACGGAAGGGGTAGAGGTCCGGAAAGGTTGGTTAATGAATATGTTTTAGGAGATTTGGTTATTGATAGGTCTATCATCATTGAAGCAAATGTTGAAACTAAGTTATCTTTCGCTTTTTCTTTTAAATACGTGACTGCACCTATAGATGATTTTGCAAGAAAAAATATTCTTTTTAAAGGTTTGGCTAATGTAGCTAAGAAAGTAAGTAAAGTAAATTCTGAGTTCCGTATTGAGGCAGAGGCGAAAGTGAAAGGAACTGCTCTAAATCCTTTTATTCAAAAGTTTTTTCAACTTACCGGTGTTTGATCTTTTTTATACGGTGTTATATTTATTTTTTCCTTGCCATTCCATTTTAATCGGTTCTTATTCTTAAGGAGTAATTCCTTCTCCTTTTTTACCATCATTATGTTTTTCCAGTTTTTATGTCTTATAATTATTAAATCTAACAAGTCAAGTGCTGCCAGATCACTACCCATCCAACGCATGATTTCATAAGATTTCCATAAGAATAATGCACTGTGCTCTCCATTTGGTAATATAAGTGAATGAATTTTTGCCATGTTTACCAGTTGCTCACCATGCTGATATGACTTTAATTTTGGAAATTCTTCCTTAATGTTTTGATATATGGTTGAAAAATAAGCTGATTTTTGATCTTCATTCCAACGATCTTTTATTATTCCTGTAATCCATTTGGCAGTATCCTCCTCCTTTAACATTCCTGTATAAAAATAATTTATAAAGTTAAAAAATTCATCGTCCCTGATAATATCTGGATATTTCTGAAGACCTAATAGGAATAATTTATAAGCTAGTTCATCGTCCTCCGCATTTACTGCATCTTTAATTGTTTTTATTAAAATGTTAATATTTCGAAGCGTATCCTTTGGATATTTATTTATATAAGCTAATTGTTTATCAAGCGCTGTGGGATCAACAGGTTTATTACTCCCTTTTTTATCATGTTCAAATCCTTCAATCCATTGAATTTGTTCCGATTGACAGGAAGAAAATAATAAAGTAAAATAAAATATATGGGTTTTGAAAGGTTTTGTAATTAATCGCAAAGCGTTATATATTTAAATGCTTTATGAAAGTACATGAAACATTTGATTATTTTGCTTGTTATTTCTGAAAAAATATAAAATAATGTCTAAAATTTCACTTTTTTGGTTTAGAAGAGACCTGAGATTAGAGGATAATAGAGGCTTATTCGCTGCACTAAAGGCAGGTTTACCCGTATTGCCAATATTTATTTTTGATACGAATATACTCAATAGGATATCTAATAAAGCCGATGCCAGGGTAAGCTTTATCTATAATCAGGTGATATTTTTAAAAGAAAAAATAGAAAAACTTGGAGGAAGTTTTTACGTCGCTTATGGAAATCCTGTTGAAATTATTGAAAAAATAACGAATGAATTACCTGTAAAATTTCTGTTTACTAATAAGGATTATGAATCTTATGCCCTACAAAGAGATCTTGTTATAAAAAAATCTTTAGAGGCTAAAAATATATCTTTTCACCTAAGTAAAGATCATGTTATTTTTGAAGAGCGTGAAATTTTATCAAAATCAGCAGGCACTCCCTATACTGTCTTTACGCCATATAGTAAATCCTGGAAAGAAAAATTGAAATCAGGATTATTAGAAGGTGAGAATAGTCCATTGTTTACATATAATTCTGAAGGGTTACTTCATGGTAATTTATATGCAAATGTGACTGTACCCGATTTTCCAACCCTCGATTTTATGCATTTTCAAGCTTCACAAATTGATATTCCATCTAAAGATTTAAATCTAAAAGTTGTTGAAAATTATTCAGAAAATAGAGATTATCCTGCTAAAGTGGGTACCAGTAGGTTGGGAATTCATCTTCGATTTGGCACCATAGGCATTAGAGAATTAGCAAGAAAAATTATAAATCTGAATGAAACCTTTTTGAATGAACTGATTTGGAGAGATTTTTATGCTCAAATATTATTTAATTTTCCTCATGTTGAGAAAAATGCTTTTAGAAGTAATTATGATTTGATTAAATGGAGGAATAATACTGAAGATTTTGATCGGTGGACTGTTGGGAAAACAGGTTTTCCTTTGGTTGATGCCGGAATGAGAGAGTTAAATGCCACCGGTTTTATGCATAATAGGGTAAGAATGTTAACAGCAAGTTTTCTTACAAAAAATTTACTTATCGATTGGAGATGGGGTGAAAAATATTTTGCGGAAAAATTATTAGATTTCGATGTAGCAAGTAATAATGGTGGCTGGCAATGGGCTGCAGGTTCAGGTACGGACGCAGCTCCTTATTTTCGCATTTTTAGTCCTGAAGCTCAAATGCTTAAATTTGATGCTCAATTTCAATATATTAAAAGATGGGTTCCTGAATTTGGAACACCTCATTATGTAAAGCCTATGATTGATAGTAAATTGTCTAAAGAATTATGTTTGGCAGCTTACCAGTTGGCATTAAAGAGTAATCCTTGAGTGTCTTATGAATTTTTAAAATTTGTGGAATTAATAAGTTTTTTCCATCATTTACAATGACAAAATTTGCCAAGGCTCTTTTTTGTTCATCATTCCATTGATTTTTCACGCGAAGGATAATGTCTTCTACTGATATAGCATCTCTACTTTTTATTCGCTCTATTCGAAGTTCCTGAGGGGAAGTAACTAATATATTGTAATTTAATTGTCTGTATATTCCTGTTTCAAATAATATAGCTGATTCCCTTAAATAATAACCGCCTTCTTGTGGTATTTTTTTGCTCCAGATTTCGGCGTCTATTCTAACTGCCGGATGAACAATTTGATTTAAGCTGTGTAATAATTCTTTTTGGTTAAATATTTTTTCAGCAATAAATTTTCTGTTTAAAGTTAGGTTGTTGAAGTAGCTTTCTTCTCCCAGAAGTTTAATTATTTCTTTTTTGACCTGTTGATTTGTTTCCATTATTTTTTTTGCCTCCAGGTCAGAGTTATATACAGAAATTCCTAAAACCCCAAAAATAGTGGAAACAAGCGTTTTTCCACTTCCTATTCCACCGCTAATTCCTACAGAAAGCATATTTTTATGTTTAGAAGTGTTTAGTGATTACTTTAGTAAATTAATATGGCTAAATTTAGAAGAAATCATGTTCCATCGGATAATTATAGTAAAAGAGTAATTATCTTTTTATTGCTTATCCTATTTTTAACAGGCGCAATTATTTATTTAACGATTTTCTTCTCTTAAATAAATTGCTATAACGTCATCTCCCAAAATATAAGAGGCAGATTTATTCAAGTTTTTCCATTGAATTTCCTTGCCTTCCTTTAACCTTTTTTTAGTAATAATCACTCGCAATTCATCCCACAAATTCGATTGCAGGTAACTCTGGATAAGTTTTCCGCCGCCTTCAACGAGAAGACTTCCTATATTTTGATTATAAAAATAGGCCGAAATTTCATTTAAATCAAGGAACTGATTTTTATCAAGACCAATTTGAACATCATTTATATACTTACTTTTCGAGGTAAAACTTTTTGCCACATCAGGCTCATTAAACAGTAGAAGATTATCAGGGAGAGAATTATGTTTGTCCAGAACATATTTGAGAGGATTTTTACCTGGGAAAAATCGTGTATCTAAGAGGGGATTGTCAATTAGTGCTGTGTTATAACCAACTAAAATGGCATCAGCCTCACCTCTCCATTTATGAGTTAATCTAGAGGTAGCAGGTGAACTTAACCAAGTGTTAATTTTTTCATTTGATGCATAAAACCCGTCTTCAGAAATAGCTAACTTAAGAATAGTATAAGGTCTTTTTTTAGTTACAAAAATACTTCTTTGTTTAACCAGCGATTTACCTGATTCTTCTAATACTCCCTCGATAACTTCAATTCCTCCATTATGTAGTTTTTTTACTCCGTTACCATTTACCTCCGGAGAAACATCCAGGGTTGATATTATTACTTTTTTAACTTTTTTATCTAATACTAAAGAAGTACAGGGGGGTGTTTTCCCAAAAATATTACAAGGCTCTAAAGAAACATATAAGATTGCATTGTCTATTCTATGGATATATTCTTTTTTCACAGAAGAAAAAGCATTAACCTCCGCATGAGCTTTTCCATACTCCGCATGAAATCCCTCTCCAATAATCTCATTGTTTTCAACTAACACAGACCCTACCATTGGATTTGGAGATACTTTTTGACCTCCATTTCTGGCTATTTCGATGCACCTTAAAATAAAATGCGCGTGATTATATTGTTTCATTAAAAAATTTATTTATAAATAGTTCTGTTAAAATTATTTTTAGTTATTTTAGAATATAATTTAATTTTCCCCAAATCAAAACAGAAAAGTAGCGGGGTTATTAAAATAAAATTGCTTTGAGTGTATATTTTTAAGATGGACATATTATAAGTATGGGAATAAATTATCACCAGGTAAAGATTAAAAACGCTGATGATTTCGTTATTTTGGATGATCAGGGTTATCAATACATTATGAAAGACGAGTATATAATTTCTTTAGACCTTGCACATAATCTCAGGGTTCACTCCAGCGGTTGCATCTTTTTTCAAAAAACAATTAAATTATCTCCCTCTAATTACAAAACTACCACCATTTATCTCCATAAAATTTTAGCTGAAACCTTCAAACTCAACGATAAGACTAAAATAAACAATTTAGTTGGATTTGTCAATGGTAATAAACTAGATTGTAGATTAAATAATTTAATTTTCAGAAGTAGAGCTGTCGCGAGTAGAAACAGAAAAACGAGTAGTAATACAGGATTTACTGGTGTTTACAAGGAACACAATAAATTTCGTTCTGTTATTTCAATAGGTGGGAAATCAAAACATTTAGGCATGTTTAAGACAGCTAAAGAAGCCGCTAAAGCATTCAACGAAATGTCAAAAAAGTTATATGGTGATGAAGGCAAGCAAAATATTTTAGATTGATAGGTTGTCAACTTTTTGTTGCTCTGGTCATTTCTCTTTTGCCTGGAGGACCGGGGAGTGATTCAAGAGAGAATCCAATTTTTTTTAAAATTCTTTTTACCTCTCCTTTTGCACAATAAGTTACTAAAACTGCTTTCTCAGTCATAGATTCATAAATTTTCTCAAAAAGGCTTATGGACCATAATTCAGGTTGTGATTCAGGCGAAAA
>CAMDWC010000230.1 GCA_945878825.1 Haliscomenobacter hydrossis DSM 1100 | reverse complement strand
CCTGCTATCTTAAATAATCCAACCTGCAAAGGTAATCCAGTGATTTCTACCGTGTCCATTAATCCAGCCCCTCAGATTATATCCCCTGCTAACATACCGAGCATTTGCGGAGGCGCTGTTATCAATGTGCCTGTTTCCTCCTCTGGCGGGGATGCTGTAAAATGGAAAAGATTGAATAGTCTTATTTCAGGAACCGGAGATATTCTGGATATTGCAGAGAACACAACTAATCAGCCGATCGTACTTAATTATGCCTTAGAATTGACGGGTTGTAACAATGTGATTACCAAAACGGTGTCAGTAACCGTTTCACCCGAACCCGTTTTAAACATCAGCCAGATTCCCGCCCTATGTGACGCCTTTACAGATTTGACACAAAGTTCGATTACATCGGGCTCCACCGCGGGTATTCAATTGCAATATTTTCAAGATGCTAACCTATCCATTCCCGTGCCAGATGCAACGAGAGTAAGTCAGGGCACTTATTTTATTAAAGGGGTACTGTCAGGCTGTTCCACGAAAACAAGTATTTCCATACGATCGCAGTTAAAATTAAAGGTAATTGAACCCCAAACTATTTGTCCTGATCAAAGGATTGATTTAGCCCAGTATGTGGACATAACAGGGAGTACCTCCGGCTTGTCCTTAACTTACTGGACGAATGCGGAGGCAACGACGCCCGCAGTTAATCCGCAGACAGTCGGAGCTGGCTCCTATTATGTGAAAGGGCAGGCAGCAGCTGGTTCTTGCGCCATTGTAAAACCGATAACGGTAAAAGTCTATGGAAAGGAATCTATAACGCTTCCCACCAACCTGACGGTTTGTAGTGGCAATGTATTTGATTTTACGCCTTCCTTAAAAGAATCCACTTTCAAATGGTTTAGAAATTTAAACAGCGCGCTGGGTATTTCAGGTAATGCCGGCACTGGCGGTATCAGTGAATTATTAACGATTGTGAATGCCGATCCAGAAGTTGAATTGTCTTACGGTTATTCCGTAGGCGCTCCCGGCTGTGACGCTACGGTGGGATCTTTCAAGGTAAAAGTGACAAAAGGACCTTCTTTTGAACTGGTGGATGCACCAAAAATATGCGATGCCTATATCAATCTCAATACCCTGATCAAATCTCCTGTTTCTAATGTAAATTTCTCTTATTTCTTAAATGATGGTTCTGTAGTGGATCTCACCAAAGGTGTTCAGGGAAACTATCGGGTAGAGGGCGTGGATGCCAAAGGTTGTAAATCCTCCAAAGCGATTAGCGTTAGCCATCAATTAGATGTCCCAACGGTAGCTCCTTTTATCTCCTGTCCACCCTTGACGGTCGATTTGAAATCAAAAATGACCAATTTATTTGGTTCTTCTTATACGGTTTCTTATGAAAATACCGCAACCCCTGAAAAGGTAAATGCAGGGACTTATGCTGTTGGACTGAAACCTTTGAATAGTGAATGTAAGGTTATTTTACCCGTTGTAGTCCAATCGGGTCAACCTCAACTTTTAAATCCCATAAGTTCCGTTTCTCTCTGTAGTAATGAAAAATTCTCTTTCGTACCCGCTTTTTCCTCTAAAGACATTACTTACGCATGGTCTTACCAGAATGGAAACGGAAAAGGGATGATTGAAGCGGTTTGGAATAATACGTCGGCAACTAACCTCACCGATTCTATCAAGATAGTTTCTTCCAGTTCCTTGTGCAATCAAAGTGCCAGCCAGTTCATTAAGGTGGACATCCAGCCTGAACCACCAAAGCTTGCCATAAATGCAAAGGACGTTTGTGCCGACAAACCATTGGTGTTAAGCGTGTTGGCTTCTCCGGAAAATCCTTCTGCGAAATTCAGCTGGAAGGCAACGTATGGTTTGGTCCAAGGTGGACTGAATGGAAATGCAGTCAATGCTTTCGGTAATGAAGCCGTTTTAGAACAATTATATCATGAGGAAGACACGGCATTATCAGTAAAATATGTATTTCAATCGTTCATACCGGGTTCAAAAACTTGTTATAGTGCGATTGATTCGATAAGCATTGAGGTGTTGCCCATCGGTTTTGGTCCTTGTGCAGGTACCCTGGCAGGGATTATAAAAACGATCAATAAGCAGTTCATCGAAGGAGTGAAAGTGCAGGTTTCAGGTCTGTCAGGGGATAAAATAGTCAATACCCGAAATGACGGTCTGTTCAAGTTTTCGGGATTGGACAATGGGGGAGACTATACTATTTACCCAGAGTTAAATAAAAATCCGCTAAACGGTGTCTCTACCTTCGATTTGCTTTTGATTCAAAAGCATGTGTTGAACACTAAGAAAATAGAGAATCCTTATGAACTTATTGCCGCAGATGTCAATAAATCTGGTAGTATTTCTATCTTAGATATGCTACAACTTCGCAAAATCATATTGGGTGTCGATAAGGATTTCAAGGGAAATAAAAGCTGGCGATTCATCGATGCTAATTTTACCTTTAAAAAGGAGGCTAGTCCTTATCAGTTTCCTGAAATTGTGAATATCAATGACCTGAATGGTACCGCAGAAGTTCATTTTTATGGTATAAAAATTGGCGATGTAAATGGAAATGCCGTTGCAAATGGTTCAGGTTTAGGAGACACGCGGGAACAACAAGATTATTTGCTGCAAGCGGAAAAAAAGGTGTTGATGCCAGGGGAAACTTATCCTCTTACTATTTATGCCGATCCGTCTTTACAAGCTGAAGGTATGCAGTTCACGTTGCAATATGACCCTAAGAAGTTACAATTTGAATCTTTACTTACCGACAGCATCCTGCTGTCCATGATGGGTGTATTTGAAGAGGAAGGGTTGTTAACGCTGAGCTGGGCATCGAAAATGTTACCTGAATCCATGGTTTTATCGCTTCCATTTAAAGCATTGCAAAGGGGTGAAATAGCTGATATGCTTCAGATAGGAGATAGAATTACCCGCTCAGAAGCATATATTGGAGAAAGAACCTTGCCGGTGAACATCGCCTTTACTGAAAAACCAGCGGAACCCATTGTGCGGAATCCTTATCCTAATCCGTTTATGGAAAAGGTGAATATTCCTTATTATTTGCCTGTCAGTACCTCGGTGATGTTAAAAATCTTTGATTTTTCAGGAAGATTAGTGCGTTCGATGGTACAAGAAGGGAATGCGGGTTTGAATACCTTTGAAATAGACAACCTGCCTACTGGTTCAGAATGGAAATATGAATTGAGTACCTCAAATTGGAAAACTTCAGGAACTTTAATTTCTTTTGACAGATAGTATATTTTATCAAATAATTAATACATTTTTTTAATGATTTACTAATGGAATTATTTTATTTAAGTCTCCCTTTTTTCTTAATCTATTTTTTGATAGGGTTACGGCTCATTGTCAAAAACATCAAGACATCTACTTCGGGTAATTATTTGGGTATTTTTTTTATTTCTTTTTCATTCGGTCCGTTAGTCCGGTTTTTATTCGAATTTGATATTGATAAATTCTATGTTCTTGGATGTATTTTTCATATGTTTTTTCAAACTTATCTATTGTGGTTCTATTTTTATATTCACTCCGTCTTAGGCAATAGAATTTCAAAAAGGGAATATTTCATAGCTTATCTAATTTTATTTTGCACAACGATTTTAACCATTTATTTGTCCGTTGTTATAGCGCCATTGAATGTAGATATTACACTATTGAATATTTATCCTTTTCAAATAAAGGATAGTTTTATATTTAAACTATTTAGTTTGAATTATTTATTTAAAATATTTTTATTTTTCTTAGTTGTTTTTTTATCCAGGCGGTTATTAAGTGATTTTAAAAGAAAAGGATTCGTAGAAAAATCAAAAGAAGACCTTTATAAGTGGTTAACCAATATATTGTGGGTATTTACCTTAAATGCTTTATTTAGGTTTTTTATATTCTGTAATGCCTTTTTTCCTGTCGTCGAACAATCGTACATTAATCCTATTTTTATAGTTTTTAATCAGGTTTTATTACTTTTTTTTGCGTATCTGATATATAAGTTTCCTTTAATTTCCTTGGGTGTTCCCATCAGTAAGAAAGTTTTTAAACCAACGGTTGATGCCATTGATAAAGATGAAAGGAACTATCTGGTTGATTCTTCAAAAATTAATCAAAAACTAATTTTATGGGAACGCTATGCTGATTCTTATTTGAATAAAAATTTTAATCTTACCCAGTTAAGTAAAGAAGTGGAGATTGACGAATTGGAAATTTTATATTATTTACATGAATACAATGAAATAAGTTTCAATGACTATTTAAATTTTTTAAGGGTAACTTTCGTTGTTGAAAAACTAAAGGTTAATTATTTAGAAAATCATACCTTATCTGATTTGGCTAGGTTAGCCGGATTTAAAAGTGAGGAGCATTTGGAAGAAATTTTCAGGAGAATTATGAATTCCAGTATTAAATCCTTTAAAAGTAATGAATAAAATCTCTTTAATAGATGAGGATAATAACTTATTGGATAGAATAACTGACTTTATTGTCGGTGATAATTCTTTCTTTGTAGTATCTAAACATAATGATCTACTCTCTTTTTTTAAAAAACCGCCAGTAGGAGTTGACATTATTATTACGCAATTACTTCCTGTTTATGATATTAAAAATAACCCATATCATTTGTTAAAAGAAAAATTCCCCACGGCTAAAATTATAGTACTTACACATTTGGAATATGCCAATCGTTCTTTTGAAACATTAAAAATGGGAGCAGACGGTTTCTGTCTTAAAAGTGATACATTAAAGGATCTGGAAAGTGGTTTACAAAGTTTGATTTCCTCAGGTAACTATGTATCTACCTCCGTACTTCCCTACATTGTTAACAGCATAAGAGCAAAATCAATTTTTGAGAAAGAAAATGTATTAACGCCAAAAGAAAATCAAATTGTGAAATTAGTTTGTCAAGGTCAATCATATAAAATGATTGCGAGTGAAACCAATCTTTCTATAGATGGTGTTCGCTATCACCTCCAACGAATATACCGTAAACTGGAAATAAATAGTAAGACAGAATTAGTTGCTATAGCACTTTCATAGTATTTTTTCTAATTGCCATTGCCCTTTTCTGATATTTTCTTTATTCCTCTCCAATTTTAGGATAATCACTCATTTTGAATACCTGATTGATTCCTTTTTTTACCTCCTTAAGAGTAATGATTGATTTATCTCCTGTTTTTAAGTCTTCAGATTGCATTTCAACCAACATGCCATAAGGTATATCTTTAGGAAATTTAGATTGCATACCCATATTGGCAGAATTAAAAAAGTTCTCCATACCGAATAATTCATCTCTGGTGACCCATACCTCTGATTTTCCAATCTCATTGGTAATAGTGTAGCCATCGCAGGAATAGCCCAT
>CAMDWC010000229.1 GCA_945878825.1 Haliscomenobacter hydrossis DSM 1100 | reverse complement strand
GCCTTTGAATTCTCTCCTGAGTCTGCAAAATTGAGGATAAGATTACTGGGACCTGCACATATCATGGGAACATAACCTGCATTTTCCAAGCCTCTGGTACTTTCAAGATTTCCCATATTTCCCAAAGCAGATTGCATGGCTGACATGGCATACGATAAATATTCTGTGGCGTAAGACCAATAACCAGGACCTTCGTACCAGGCACCGTCTGGAGCGTAATATTTATTTGAAAAAGGTAGATTTGTTAAAGCTTTCGGGATAAAAGTGGTAGCATAAGAAGGGTCAGTCTCTGCAATGGCCAGTGCACCAACGATGAGGCCTCCATGACATACCTGATTCCAGTTATTATCGCCTTTACTCCACCAGGCAGCATCGTAAGCCTTTTTATATTCGTCCAGCCCTTTTGTTTTTAATCCGGAACGAATCAATTCAATATCCTCTTTCTTCATTTGATTATACAACCAATCGTAGCCAATTGCCACACCATTGGTCATTTCTGCCACATCAAGAAAATGGGAAGGATTCCAATCGGTAAAAGCGCAAACGGTTTTCATTTGACTCACTGCAGCATCAAGGTATTTTGGATCAGACGTCAAATGAAAGGCGAGGGAAAGATTTGTTACCCTATGCAATAACTCACGACTAACACTTAGCAATCTGGGGCCAATTAATACTCTGGCTAATGGCGCCTTATTTATAATGCCATTTGCCGAAGCAATCACCGCCAAGGCATATTTATCTAAAACAGCATCATTTTTTCTTTTTAATTTGATTTCTTCTACCAGGGAATTAGTAAGCATCAACCGGGGATGATCTTTTTTCAAGGTACTTAAGATACCCGTTAAAGGAGGCTGGGGGTCTTTAGGAATGGCTTCCACTTTATCTCTACAGCCACCACTGAATAGGATACAGACAAATAAAATCAGATTGCGTTTCATAGCTTAATATTTACATAAAAAAACCGTTTCGACAGATTAACTAACGAAACGGTTTTTATGAAGTTGTTTAATTACCAACCCGGATTTTGTTTCAAATTAGGGTTTAGAGAAATTTCATTTAATGGAATGGCCCATAGATAGTCTTTTGCAGGATTAAATTTCCTAAAACTAGCCGCCGTTACCAAAATAAAATTGTCGGGGGTAAGATTTACAGTGGTTGCTGTACCGAATTCAGCTTTGAAGAAGAAGTTACCCAATACTGGTTTCGGTAATTCAATTTCAGCAATTTTCCAACGAATAATATCCCAGTATCTATGTCCCTCCTGAGCTAATTCAACCCGACGTTCCCTACGAATTTCATCTCGCATGCTTAGGTTATTATTAGTAACCAAGGCATTGTTTAATTTTGCTATTTTAGCTCTGGTTCTCAATAAATTAATAGAAATATCAAGATCAGCATCAGTAATTGAATTAGTGAGTTCAAATTTTGCTTCTGCATAAGTTAAAAGAACCTCTGCATATCTTAAAATTGGACGATCAATAAAAGAAGCCTGATTATTCCAGTCATCAATATTCGAAAACTTCCTAAAGCAAAAACCCGTTTTTTGAAAGACCAAAGGAGAGATATCAAATATTTTTTTGGTGAAAATATAAGGATCACCCTTTTTAAATACAGAATGAGAGAGCCTTTCGTCTCTATTAGTAAAAACGTCCGTAGAGACCACTGGCGTTTTATATAATGGAGATTTGGTTATAGGTAAGCCATCTGTCATCAAGTAGGAATCAACCAGACTTTTTGTTGGATTTTTATTTCCATTTTCCAGCGTACTTCTAAAATAGGTATGCGTTAATACTCTGTCAGCCAAACTAGCTCCATACGCTTTAACAATCAGATTTTCCTTATTAGCAAAACCCTCTCCGGCCATTTGAAAAAGGTCAAAATAATTAGCGTATGAGGTATGTTGTTTACCATCGATAACCGCTTTCGACGCTTCTACTGCAAGATTTAAATGTTTATTTGGGTCGCCATAACCATGAAATTTTGACCTGGTGCCCTCAAACAAAGCGACTCTGGCTTTAAAGGCTTGAGCGGCTGTACGCGAAATTTTTCCGTAATTAGCTGACCCTAGCACGGCCATAGTAGGTAATTTTGCTGATGCAAAGTCAAGATCCTGATAAATCTGGTCAAAAATTTTATCCCTGGAACTTGCTGCCTCTATTAATTCCGGAGATTCGTCCTCCAATATTTTTAAAATCAAAGGGACATTTCCATATTTTTGAACAAGAGAAAAATAGCCCCAAGCCCTAAAAAAGCGAGCATCAGCGACATATCTGTCAATGGTAGCTGCTGATACGCTGGCAGCGGTGAGAGGTGCCTTTTCGATAATATTATTTGCGGCACGTATAAGTCGGTATGGTTCTGAATAGTTACCATCGGCGGAGGGTGCCAATCGGGAACCGTCACTTATCTGGTTTGAAGCCAAGCCAATAGCATCATCTGACCAAACATCTTCATTATTAAAGCCGGGTAAAAAGATATACAGATAATTTGTCGCGGCAATTAGATCTGTTTCTGATTTCCAGAAGGTTTGATCACTGATAGAAGTTTCAGGCAAACGTTCGACTTCACAGGAAAAAACACTAAAAAGACATAGGCAAAAAGCGAACCTATAATTTATAATTGATTTCATACTGAAAAAAAATTAGACATGAAAAATCAGTTTTTTAAGCCTCTAAAAATAATTAGAAGCTAACATTAACGCCAAAAGAAGCGGTGGCAAAGAACGGGTAATCGTTTTCTACATTATCGCGTTGTTCGGGATCAAAATAACCTTTGTAATTACCTAATCGAGAAAGGGTAAAAATATCCTGGGCAGAGAGAAATAATCTAACCCTTGAAATTTTTGCCTTTGCTATCCAAGCCTCGGGTAAGGTATATCCAAGTTGAAGATTTTTCAAGCGAGCATATTGACCATTTAACAACCATTTATCGGAAACAAGATAGTTATGCGAACCTCCTACAAAAGGTCTTGGATAAAGCGCATTAGGATTTTCAGGCGTCCAATAATCTCTGTGAATGCCTAGGGCTTGTTTCCAGGTAACTAAAAGGGGTGCAATCGTCTGTACTTCCGGTCTGAATACCCTTTTACCCACTCCTTGAATAAAGACAGAGAAATCGATTCCTTTCCAACTCAAATTTATAGACGTACCAAATAAATAACGTGGTAAAGTAGAACCAAAATGAACTAAATCGCCCATATTCTTGGTATTTCCATCGCCTATGGTAATTCTTCCGCTTCCGTCGAGATCTAAATATTTTACGTCACCGGCAGCCGTCCTATTATCTTGGAATGCCCAACCTTTAACCTCTTCAGGATTTTGGAAATAACCCTCTGTTCTAAATCCGAAAATACTGTTTATAGGAAATCCTTCAACGGTATTTATGGTACCTGCCGACACAATATTTCTACCGGCAAAATTTCTCAATTCATTTTGATTATCAGAAAGATTGGCAGAAACAGAATATACAAAATCAGCACCAATTTTACCTTTATATCTTAACTCAACTTCCCAACCCCAGGATTTTAATTCCCCATTGTTTTTCCTGGGTGTGCCTATACCTATCACAGCTGGGAGGTTTTGTGCTGTTAACATATTACGATTATATTTAACATAATAATCGGCATTGATTTGTATTCTATTTTTAAATAAAGAGACATCGACGCCACCATTGGAAGTTTCGATGGTTTCCCAGGAGAGGGATTGGGAGGGGATAGAATTTTGAAAAAGGTAAGAAGTCCTTGAATCTCCGATAACGAGGGCGGAACCCCTGCTTAATTGGCTTAAATAGTCATAATTACCAATAACGGAACCCAGAGCACCGCCTAAACGGCCCCAGGAAGCTCTGAATTTCAATTCCGTTACAATATTGGTATTCGGGAACCAAGATTCTTTATTAACATTCCAACCCATGGACGCGGAAGGAAATACTTTTGTTCTCAGGCCAGTGGCCAGTTTTGAGCTTTCATCTCTTCTTAATGTACCTTCCAACAGGTATTTTCCGTTATAATTATAGTTAAAACGTCCAAATACCGATTGGAAAGCATTGGTTGATATAGATTGGCTATTTGTTTTAGTTTTATCGTCGCCCAAATTGAGGGTTGGAAGATCGTTACTAACCAGATTAGTAGCTCCGGTAACTATATTAGAATATCTAAAATCTTCCCACTGATAGCCGACTAAAAGAGAGAAATCATGTTTCCCAATTTTCTTTTTATAATCAGCCAAAAACTGTAAGTTTTCATTTTCGGTTAATTCGCGAGTTAAAGTATAGGCATTCACCTGATTAACATAGCTTAAAACCTTTCCATTACCCCAAAGCGGCACTGTTCTGGCAAAATTTTCTCTTTCCCCCGTTCTAAATTGCATACCTAATATGGTAGAAAAAGTAAGGCCTTTTACACCCGCAACATCTTTAACCCGGAGGGTTGCTGTAGGATCAATAAAATTTCTTTCATTGTTATTGTACCCACCGGCTTCCAAACGGGCATAGGCCGTTGCCGCTGAACCTGCCCCATTATAATTTCCATCGGGCGTAAAAAACGGCGTTCTTGTTCTAAGCCTGTACACTTCATAGACAAGACCCTGCCCGCTGAGGTTTCCGGAAGCTTGCGACACATTATCGCGGGTGTAAGCGATACGCAAATCAAGGGAGATTTTATTCGTTATTTGAGCACCTACATTCAATCGTAGATTATATCTTTTATAATCATCTGGTCCTACTTTAAATACACCATCTTTGCCATAATACCCTCCGGAAATCAGGAAATTCAGTTTTTCATTTCCCCCAGAAATATTTAAATTATGGGTTATCATAGTGGTGTATTTCTTTAAAATCTGGTCAGTCAGTGGCACCTGATTATAGAATAACCAGGTAGAGGTATCCGTTGGATTAACCACATAAGGAACACCATCGCGAATACGTTGCAAATCCAGGTCATTATATTCGGGACCACTACCTGAATTTTTTCTTGCCAGGTTTGAAAATTCCGCTTCCTCCAACAGCGTCATCCTTTCTGGCACATTGATAGACCAATCTGTTCCACGCTGACCGAGATAACTCATTTTTATTTTACCTGCCTGAGCTTTTTTTGTCGTAACCAAAATAACGCCACCTGCGGCCTGAGCACCATAAATACCTGCAGCAGCAGCATCTTTTAGGACACTTATGCTTTCAATATCATTTGGGTTCATGGTAGTCAGTGTATTACCTGGAACAGCAACCCCATCTAAGACGATCAGAGGAGCAACGCTACCATTTGCTGTAGTTGCACCGCGTATTTGAATACCAATTCCTTCTGAACCAGGTTGTCCACCTTCTCTGGTTATCATCAATCCTGGACTTAGACCTTGCAGTGCGTTTGCAGCATTACTTACTGGTCTATTTTCCAGCGCCTGACCATCGACACTGGA
>CAMDWC010000228.1 GCA_945878825.1 Haliscomenobacter hydrossis DSM 1100 | reverse complement strand
ACACCGTCATAAACGATAACATAGCCTTGAAAGAGAGGAAAACATTCCCCAAGAATTTCTGCCGGGGTAATTTCGTAAATACAATCATTGGTTACGTAAACCTTAATATCCTGACAAGATAACTTGCATGAATCCATTTTTTGTACAAGTACAGGTGGGTAAAAGGCAAGCGGTAAAAGGCCCATTTGTTTGCCAAGAACATTATGAGGGGAAAGCAAGCCTATCCAAAGAAGTGATACAAAAAATAAATTAGTGTGTATTCTCATCAGCATTCATTCACCTTTAATAACGGTAAGAATTCAAATATTGTTCCATAATGTAAAAAACGAAAAAACGAGTAATAAAATACAAATATAATATTTTTTTTGAATATGTAAAACATGTCTTTTAAAACAAAAACAGGCCAACAAAAAAATGCTGGCCTGTTTAAGTGGAATATTAGATTAGCGATTACGCCTCCAGGGAATCCCAGGAACCTCCGTTATACACTTCTGTTGCGCCAATATTCTGAAGCATAGTGGTTGCCATACCACTTCTATTGCCTGAACGACAAACTAAAATCAGCGGTTTGGACATAGCCATGAGTTCATCTAACCTGGAGGGAACTTCACCTAGTGGAATATTTAAAGAATTCGGAAAGTGACCCTCACTAAATTCCCAGGGTTCCCTTACATCGACGACGGAAACACCCGGCATTTTTAAAAAATTTGATACAGACATTACAGGATATTTAAGTATTATTGGATTGCAAAGTTAATGAAGTGTTTGGGTTTTTCATTTCAAAGCCAGACAAGTTTTGCAGGGCATAATTTTGCGCTTCCGTCACGGTAAGGAAGAAATGATTTTCACCAATATCCGGAACAACGTTGGCTTTTATCAATAAATCTCTGACGGGACCTTTCACTGAAGTAAAGCAAAAACAGAGATTTTTCTTTTTATAATCGTTAACCAGTTCCAGTAATTGCTGCAATCCTGTGCTATCAATATAATTTACACTTTCCATATTTAAAATAAGCCATTGAAGCTTTGGACCTTTTTCAAGAATCCAATCTGTTAATTTATCTCTGAAGAAAGAGATATTAGCAAAGAAAAGATCGGCATCGAAGCGGACGATTAAAATTTCAGGAATAATTTCCAATCCCTGGAAACGATTGACATTCCTAAAAACATCAGAATCCGGCACTCTTCCTAAAATAGCAAAATGAGGTTTTGAAGCTCTGAAGATCATTAGGGAGAGCGATAAAAGTACGCCAATACCAATACCGATTATAATGCCAAAAAATAAAGTACTAATAAAAGTAGCCAGCAGCATAAAAAAATCTTGCCGATTACTTTTCCATAAAAACTTAGGTTCTTTAACATCGAGAAGTGTATAGACAGCAAACAGGATAATGGAAGCTAATATAGCCTTGGGTAAAAAGTAGAAATTCGGTGTCAAAAAGAGCAGGGTAATAATGATAAATAGGGAAGAAACGATGGACGCCACACCCGATTTTGCCCCTGCCTGATGATTTACGGCGGTGCGGGAGAACCCGCCGGTAACGGGAAATGCCCGAACGAAAGCAGCCATCATATTTACGGTACCCAGTGCGATTAACTCCTGATTTGCCCTCAGTTTGTAGTTATTATGAATTCTCTGCATGGTTTTAGCAATAGAAAAACTTTCTAAAAATCCAACCAAAGAAATGGCAAAACTGGCAGGAAGTAAGTCCTGAAACAAGGTCCAATTCAATGTTGGTAAATAAAGTTTCGGCAGGCCTTCGGGAATTTTTCCCAAAATTTTAACGCCCATTGCATCTAAATTTCCCCATTTTGAAATGATGATACCCCCTAATAATAAAACAAGGGCCCCCGGAATACGTATTTTGAACTCCTTAAAAGCTATTAACAACAACACACCTCCTAGGGCCAAAAAGAAGGTAGGTAAATTGGTCTCGCCGAAACGAAGAAACCACTCCGAAAAAGAAACTAAAAAATGTCCCTTTTGAGTGAAATTAATGCCAGTTAAATGATTTAACTGTGAACTCATAATGATCAAAGCAGCAGCGGAGGTAAATCCGCTAATAACAGGTTGGGACAAGAAGTTAACTAAGAAACCCATTCTAAAAACCCCCATTAAAAATTGAATTATTCCGACAAGTAAAGCTAAGGTCAAAGCTGCTTCCGCATAGGCGTGGGAACCTAAAACGGCATAAGCCTGAATAGCTGAGGCTGTAAGGATTGAATCCATGGCCACAGGACCTATTGCTAATTGCCTCGATGTTCCTAAAATAGCATAAACGAGAAGGGGAATAGTCACTGCGTATAAACCATGAATGGGAGGCAGCCCGGCCAGCATAGCATAAGCCATCCCTTGAGGAACAAGAATGATACCGACAATTAACCCAGCATAAATATCTTTTTTAAAATCATCTTTTGAATAAGATTCCAATAATTCAAGAATGGGAAAAAATGTTTTTAAAGACATGTAAATGCATTGATAAGGTGCAGAAGATACACAATATAAGACCATTGCGCTGAATAATAATGTGACTACCGTTACATAAGGGTATTAAAAAAAAAGATGATCCCTAAAGAAGAGATCATCCTGACTACACTCACTAGTTTATCAACTTACTAACTGTATGAAAAAGTATTACTATTAATTTTTAACCAATATACAATAAAAAGAAATAAAAAAAAGACAAATGGTTGGTTTATTAAAAAATTAATGGGGAGAAAAGATTATTCTTTTTTTGCTGTTGATAAGCGCTTACCGTATCTAAGACAGACTGATTAACAGTTAAATACTTATTGAACCCTGGAATGGTCAATGATTTATCTGTTTTGTAGAAGAACGAATTTTTTGAAAGCCTCAAAGATTCTCTGGTAATAAATGGTCTTTTACCCGATAATCTGGCCATGAGCCAGGCGAAAGGAAGAATAAGCGATTGAATAACGGAAGGTATTGAAATCCAGTTAATCTTTTTTTCAAGTGAACCGGCGACGGTCTTAAAAAAGTCATTATACGATTGAATGCCTGCTACTAAAATGAACCGCTGAGACTGGACATCTGAACGCATCAGATGGTACATAGCCTTTACCACATCTCTTACGTCCACCCAGGTAGCTGCCCCATCGGGAATAAATGGAAATCCACTATCGATGAGAGAAAAGAAACGGGAAGTGCCTTCAGTCCAGCGACCACTTCCAAGGATCATACCAGGATTTACAATAACTGCCGACAAGCCCTCAGCCATACCTCTCCAGATTTCTTGTTCACCTAAGAATTTAGACATACCATAGCGGGAATTATAGAGGCTATGTTTCCAAACAGCATTTTCGTCTAATGTTTCCCCAACTTTTGACCTCCCCAAAGCGGCGATAGAACTGACGAAACAAAATTTCTGAATTTCATTGTCCAGTGACAGGTTTACTAAGTCAGCAGTTACCCTTACATTGATCAGCTGCATTTCTTTATAATCTCTGGCATCGAATGAAACGAGGGCGGCGACATGAAAAACCCAATCGATATCTTCAAAACAATCGGAGAGAAAAAACCAATCTGTCAGTTCCCCTTCTACCCAATCGATTTGGTCGCTTATATCGCCAACCAAATCGAAGGAACTATTTTTTCTTTTAATAGCACGAATATTAGTATAGCCTTGCATTACTAAAAACCTTAACAGATAAGAACCGAGGAAACCTGTTCCGCCAGTTACCAGAATCCGTTTATTTTTATTTTCCACTGTAGGGAATTAATTATTAGGCTATGAGAATATTACTCTGGCTTCAGGGTCATAGTGTATTGGGCGACGGCCTTAATTTTCTCTTTATCGAGTAAAGCTTTAAAAGAAGCCATGGCTTTTCTTCCATTGGTAAGCACCTCAATTCTTTCGTTCAACTTAAGTTTTGAAACGGTAAGATTAGCGGCACCACTGGCACCCATATCGCCATAAATACCATGGCAGGTAACACAGTATTGCTTATAAATCTTTTTTCCGTCCACCGCTGAAGGGTTATTTGACGATGGCTCACTGACTGAAATTTTAGCACCCATAACAAGGATGGAGGTAATCAAGGCAGCGAAAATTAAAATATTTCTCATCAATTTGGATTTTATGAATCAAAAATAGGTTAAATAAAACAAAAACGAAACTTGAGGGAACCATTAAATTTTCATTAACAATTGACCTTTGATTCAAGGGAATCCATTATGTACTAAATATCCCTTATCTTTGTTCATTAACAATTTAAAAAAAAATAATATGAGTCAACCAAACTTGGGATTTCCCTCTGGCAAATTTTTTGGGACCTTAGGGGTTATCTTATTGATTGCTATTGTGGTCATCATTTTTTCAAATGCGACGTTCATCACCATTGATGCTGGTGAGCGAGGTGTTTTATTTAGAAGATTCTCGGGAGGACTGGAAAAGACAAAAATCTATAGTCCAGGTTTTCATGTATATGCACCATGGAACTCCATGTACATTTACAATGTTAGAGAACAACAACTGGAGGAGCAGATGGATGTTTTATCAAGTAATGGGCTAAATATAAGAGTTGATGTAACCGTTAGAGCGCACCCATCGTTTGACAAAATCCCTGAACTTCACGAAACTTTTGGTAAAGATTTCATCCAGTCTTTGATTAGACCGGAAGTAAGGAGCTCCGTTCGAAAAATAATTGGCCGGTTTACCCCGGAGGAATTATATTCTACCCGCCGGGAAGAAGTTCAGACGCTTATTCAAAAAGATCTGGAATTAACGCTGAGTAAAAATTTTGTTTCTCTGAGAGCTGCGTTGATTCGAGAAATCAGTTTACCTGAAAAGGTAAGAACGGCTATTGAAGAGAAAATACAAGCTGAGCAATTATCCTTAAAGTTCGAATATATACTTGATCAGGAGAAGCAGGAATCGGAGCGTAAAATAATTGAAGCTAAAGCGAAGGCTGAATCGAACCAAATACTTACGGCGAGTTTATCAGACAAAATATTAAAGGATAAGGGCATTGAAGCTACTTTAAAACTAGCTAATTCTCCCAATTCAAAAATAATAATTATTGGCAGCGGCAAGGACGGCTTGCCTTTAATTTTGGGCAACCAAAACTAAATAAATATAGGCGAGAGGTAAAAAACGCAGAATGCATCTACTTTTTTACCTCCCCTTTCGTTTCATTTATTAATTTTTGGATATCTTGAATGAAGCCATCTACCGATAGGGGATCTGTTCCGTCGCAGAAACTTCTAATATGATTTTTATCATCAACCAAAATGAGCCGCCCGCTATGATCGAACCCACCCGGCGCCTCTTCATTCTCGATGGCGATACTAAAATAGTCTTTTGCAATATTAAAAATAGCCTCTTTTTTGCCCGTTACAAATTTCCATTTTCCGGTATTTACGCCAAGATTTCTTGCATAATTTGCAAGTCTTTC
>CAMDWC010000227.1 GCA_945878825.1 Haliscomenobacter hydrossis DSM 1100 | reverse complement strand
ATAGACTCAAAGGACATCATTAAAAAGGCTCAAGAAGATAAAGAAATAGAAGCGGTTTTGGGGCTTAATGAAAATGGTGTTCCTGTTGAAATCATTGCTAAATCTCTTAAAATATCTAAAGAGAGCCTTTTTCAAATAATTGATAAGGGGCAATAAAAAAAGGCTTTTTTTATTTACACATCACCCTATCTGACGTAAAACCCATGTTTTTATGCTGAGGGCTTTATTGTCGTCTGTGATTTGCGTTTATTGCCCAATTTTACACATCATCTAATCTGAGCTTCTAAAAAGTTGGTTTGTGTACCTTCGATTTAACATAAAATGGAGAAAAAAAGGGGTGAGAAAAAAAAATACGCTAACTACTTAAGCTTGCATTTCTTGTCTGAACTGTGATTATTAAAAGGGAAACCTGCCGGGGAGAAGACGCGAAGCATCGCGTCTCTACGGAATTGATTAATTTTGTTTTCAGACCTTTTAGATATTGAAGATTTATGCCAGTAGATTTTTTTGCATCTCCTTGTACGAACCCTTGGGGTAATTGCCAAAAGGTCAGCTTTGGCAAATATTAACACCATCTATTGGGAATATCATAGAAAAATTAGTTGTTGTCAGATTTACCCTCATTATGATATAGATATTGTATTTTCATTTAGGTCAATACAAAATTTTGTGCCTTTTTAAAAATCAAGTCCTAAAAGTCCATCATAATCAGAGTATATGCCTTGAGCTATGAAATCATATACTTGAATAGGAAATTTTAGTCGTAATTATTCCATTAGCAGTTTCGATTTCCACGTCACCTGCACTGTCTTTTAAGTCATACCCTAATAAATATAAGGCATTACTGTCGATCGTTGTATTTGTTGCTCCGGTATCTAAAATCATTTTCAATTCAAACTTATAATCAATTTCTACAATAACTACAATTAGCCCCTCTTCTGATTCACGTTTGAATTTATAGGTCATTTTACCATGCGATTGAAAATCCCTATAATTTTTCTGGCAGGTCGAAATGAACCAGTATAAATTATTGTGATTTTATCAAAGTCTGAGGTTTTGTCTCTTCCGATATAACAAACTTCTTTCTTGTCTTTACTATGAAATAAAGGAATACCAGAAATAACATCCATTTTACTTTCATCCAATATGGGATTCCCGAGTAAAACCCACTCGTCTGGATAAACCACTCTAATATCCGAAATATTTATTGGATTCTCCATTTTATAATTGTCTAATTTACGATTTTTTTGTCTTTAATGCAAATATCTTATGTAAGGAACCTACCATTCTTAGGACAGCTTTCACCAAGAGCTAGGCTATTTTTCATTTAATCGTAATGAAATCTGCATTTTACGATTTGAATCTCGATATCTATGACCCTGTAAATTAATCTGTGTTCATCGTCAATTCGTCTGGACCAGAAGCCAGCATAATTAAACCTCAATGGTTCAGGTCTTCCTATTCCTTCATAGGAACTTCGGGATATATCTTTCAGTAACTCGTTGATTCTTATTAGTTTGTGTTTGTCATTCTTTTGCCAGAAAAGGTAATCTTCAAAAGACAATTCAGTAAAAACGAATTTCATTGATCTACCAGTTTTTTTATCATCTTCTTACCCGTTTTCAGCGCCTCGATAGATTCATCCAATCTCTGTTGATTAATGCGGGAAGACAATTCATGTTGCGTGGTAATAAGTGAGTTATATTCCTCCAGAGAAATAATAACAACCCCAGTGTCTTTACCCCGATTAATTATCAATGTTTCAAAACTTTGAGTAACATTATCGAGGTAGCTCTTCATGTCTTTTCTAAATTCAGACAAAGTGGTAGTCAACATAAATGTACTTATTTATGTACAAATATACAGAAAAAATAAGTGGAATGCAAGTAAAGATGCTAAAAGATAACATTGGTGTTGGATTCAAAATACAATCTAATTTTACAATTCCTTAATCCTCATTGCGTCGAAAGTCCAATCTTGGCTGTGGAAAAGAATATTATCGCTAAAATTTAGGTTATTTTAGGGTAAAAGCTGTGCGTTCGGTATTATATTATCCTAATTTACGGTTGTTTAGTTCTACACTAAAGTTAACTTTTGCACCTAAAGCGTCAAATACATTCAATATAGTTTCAAATCTTGCATTTTTAATGCTTCTTTCTATTTTAGAAATTTGAGCTTTTTGAACGCCAACAAGTTCGCCTAGTTGTGCTTGAGTAAGATTACGTTCCTGTCTTGCATGCTTAATAGCCTGTCCTAACAAGTCTATTCTTAATTCATTTTCAAAAGCATCACGTCTTTCCGTTCCAACTTTTCCTATGTGTTTGTCAATCATTGTGTCAAGCGAAACAGTTTTAAATTTATTTGTCTCCATAATTATTTATTTTCTGTTTTGTTTTTTAAAAATTGCTTTCGTATTTCTTCTGCCTTTTTCATTTCTTTTAATGGCGTTTTCTGTGTCTTTTTTAGTATTCCGTGTGTTGCAATAACAAAGGTTTCTGTGCCTTCTACTTTGTCCCAAAATGAAAAAAGTCGATATGATTTACTATTATAAAAAGTCCTAAATTCCCAAATGAATTCATTAAGTTTTTTAAACAGTTCTCCATCATTTAAAAATTGAACTTTTTTGATATTAAAAAATATTTTTTCTCTCGTTTTATCATCTAGATTTTCTAAAAAATCAATGGCTTAAGGCAACAATTCAATATTAAAGTTTGGTTTCATTCATAACTTTTATCAAAAGTATGAATTTCCCTATTGGGAAACAAATATTTTTTACAAATTTGATTTGAGTCAAAAGCCTGAAATGCTTCCGATTTGACCGAAGGTAGTAAATTTATCAAGTTTTACAAAAACGAGTGTCTACATCAGGTACTGGGTTATGAAACACAAAATGTAACTTATCTAAGAGCGGTTTATCTCTAGAATAACTGGCTCTATTTTACCGAAATTGATGAATAACTCACTTTAACCCGGAATATTCATATTGTGCTAAAAGCACTTGCAGACTTCTTTTAGTCACGAGACCTAAGGTGCATGTCCTAAAGAATTTCTAAAAAATATCATTCCAGACTTAAAATATTTGTAAATTCATGTTATGAAAATACCCAGACTATATTTTTATACTTCTTCAAAGATATAAATGAAAACTAAAGAAGTTGCAAAAGAAAAAAATTCAAAAGAAACCCAGGGAATGTCTTTTGAAGAATTCAAAGAATACCTAAATAAACGAAAATTAAAAACGGTTAAATAAAAACTTGCGCCTTTGACAAGGTTCCCCATCAAGCCTTACTTTTTTACATAAGCTTTATTCCATCATCATGATCGCAGATAGCTGTTTGATGCTTTCCCAAATATTGTGAATCCGCGTGTTTTCATTTTCTGAATGTTGATTATTGTCATGATTGGCAATGCAAAGGTTAACCACTTTCGCGTTCAGGTGCTTTTCAAATAAAAACAGCGGCAAGCTTCCCCCAGCCGTAGGAAACGTCAGCACCTTTTCTTTGGTTGCCCCCTGTACGGCAGCAATGATCTGCTTCGCAATGGGCAAATCCATAGGGGTTCTTTGGGCATTGTAACCTCCCCTGTCGGCCGTCACTTTTGCGATTTTGCTATATTTAGCCCGTTCCTCATCCGTTGGATTTCTATCAATAACATAAAATCCCTGCGCAACGACATGATCCTTAACTCTCTGTATTTGCCGTAAATAATCTGTGCCCAATACTTGCCTGAGATCGAGCGTCACAGCAGCTTCCGTTGGAATAACATTACTCGCCTTTTCACCAACATCGGCACTTCGAATACCATTAATGTTCAGGGAAGGATATTGATAGGAATCAAACAGGGAAGTACCTACCTTTTCCGGCTGAGCAATACCCAGTTCCTGTTGCATTTGTTTGTCTATGGAAGGTACTTTGGCAAATGCCAGCTTTTCACTTTCCGTAAAAGGAATGGCATCCTTATAATAATCCTTGATGATTACGCGACCTTCGTCATCTTTCATGGAGGCTAACAGCCGGACCAGCGTATGCGCCGGATTGGGGGCCCAATTGCCATAATGACCACTGTGCAGGGGTCTTTTGGGACCAAAAACGGTAATATCCATATTAACGTCTCCCCGAACACCAAAATCTATTAAAGGCAAACCCGATTGATGCACCGGGCCATCGGCAATAATCCACACATCGGATGAAAGCAAATCCTTATGTTTATCCAAAATTTCACCCAAATGAACGGAACCAATCTCTTCCTCCCCTTCAAAAAAGAATTTGATAGAACACGAGGGTTGTAATCCACTTTTTACTATCGCATCATAAGCATGAATAATGGCAATAACGCCAGCCTTGTCATCAGAGCTACTTCGCCCTGAAATTCTCCATTCAGGATTAATTGGGCTTCCAACTGCAGGGAAAGGGATAATTTCTCCCCCTTTATCAATAGGTTTCGAAAGAAATACAGGTAAAAATGGTTTTATAGCGGGATGCCACTTTTCAGGATTAACAGGTTGCCCGTCATAATGCGCATAAAATACAATCGTTTGTTTTGCATTAGGCACTATCACTTCCCCGTACACTGCTGCGGGTGTTCCTTCCGTTTTGGAGTCAAGTAATTGCGACTTAACCCCTCTTTTTGACAGCATTTGTTGAATAAAAAGGGCATTTTTATTAATATCCTCCTTATTTAGTGCAAAATTTGGCAAGGAAAGGAAGTCAAAATATTCCTTAAGTATTTCCCGCTCATTGGCCTTACAAAAGGAGGCAATGCGATCAATCTTTGTCTGACCATTCAGGCAAATAAGATTTACAAGGGATATGAAAGTAAGGATACCAATTAAACGCCGCATGAGTGGAAATTTAAGATTAAAAGCATTACATTTGAAAAGCTTAGGTTAAAGTAAATAATATCGTATGAATAACCAAAATTTATTTGTTGGAATATTCTTGTTTTTTTGCCTTCCTACGTTCATCATGGGTCAAGAGGCAGAAAATTATAAAGGAATGTGGAAAGGGGAATTAAATGATTCCGTTGAAATATTTGAATACATTTTAAACATAGATAAAGTAAAAGCGAATACGTTTACTGGAACGACCTATTCAAACGGCAAAAACTTTTATTGTGAAACGAGTGTAAAAGGAGTTATTAAAGCAAATAAAATCAATATCACCGAGGAAAAAGTAATAACTACGAACTATCCGAATAAAGCAGCCCTCTGCTTACTTTCTTTTTTTCTGACCCTTGAGAAAACCCAACTCTCGGGTAATTTTATTCCGCGAAATAATTTTTCAACCTGTGGAGATGGCTCCGTTATTTTTCAAAAAATGGAAAAGAAAGTACCCATCAAAACGTAGAAACAATACCATTTTTAAATTCATAAATTCATTAACATGAAAGCAAAAATCTTCTCTTTATTCCTTTTAGT
>CAMDWC010000226.1 GCA_945878825.1 Haliscomenobacter hydrossis DSM 1100 | reverse complement strand
CCTACCATTGAAATATTTCATTTTAATGATTATGTTGCCAACATTCCACAAGAAAAACAGACAGATAATGATCGGGTTTATCCGGGAGATGGCATAGCACCATGGTCAAAAATCATGCAAATACTGAAGGAAATGGGAACTCCAAAAGTACTTTCCCTTGAACTTTTTAACAAAGAATACTGGAAACAAGATCCGCTGGAGGTGGCAAAAAAGGGATTGACGAAAATGAAGAAACTGGTGGAAAATGAAGATTAATTAGCCGGCTATCATACTAAAAGTGCTTGTTCCCGAAATTTTTCAAGGGCATCTAAATAGGCCAGTGAAATAATTCCCCTTAATTTTTCATCTGAGGTAACTTTAGTGCCTTTATAACTGGAAATTAATTCCCCATTATTAAAATGGTCCAACATTTTTGAAATGACGACCTCCTTCGTATTATTTCCGTCCAGATATCTTACCAGATAATACTCAAAAAGGCTCAGCTGAACTGACTCAAAAAATAAATTGGTCACTACTTTTTGTTTCAAATATAAGGTTTGGGCCGTTACATATTCCCAAACTTTCGGAGTGTCCATTTCATGGGAATTTATAGAAATAAAATCAGCCCTGATGTCTATTTTTCCTTTTAAAAAAAGATCCATCAGACTTACTTTTGCTTGTGCTTCGAGTTCTGAAAAATTAACTTCAGGTAACTTATTTGCTGATAAAGATACCAAGTCATGGAAGGATAGATATCCATTATTTTCACTAAATACCTCAAAAATAGCTTTGAGCATTGGATTTTTAGTTGAAACAGTATCTTCTGGATCATTATTTAGATAAAATATTGCCTCCTGATTCAACTCCTCCGCTAAAATATCCTCCTCAGGCGGGCTGACTAAATTCATCTTAAAAAAATAATCCACCAATCTGTCCATGGGGATTTTCCTTTGAATAAGTTGATGATTATGACACAGAATGGTTTGTCGAAATGCTCTGTTTGTAATAAAATCGAGATATTGTTCCATACGCACCACCTCTTCAATACCTCCCAATTTTTCACTGATTAATTTAGAATAATTAGGAATATACATTTTAGTAATTTCAGCATCAACAACATATTGTAAACCAACTTTGGTTGCTTCCTCCATAAAAGCAGAAAGATAAAAAGCCTTGTTATGGGGTTGTAAAAAATCATGGGCAATACTAAAATCAGGTTTATTATTGAGTAATTCACTGGTTTCTAACATTAGCTTTGCATAAGCACTATCAGATTCTTTGACGGCTTCCTTTACAAAATCAAACAATAATCTGATTTGATTTATTTTTTCCGGTATCTCCTCAAAATTATTGCTATGATAAAGAGCTAATTCTCTTATAGTTGCCAGATTATTCCATCCAGGCAAGGTATTATAACTGATATAAGCTAATCCATTTTCATTTAGATTTTCTTTACAAATAGCTAATATTTTATTACGAACCTCGTCAGAAACAAGGGAAAAAACATCATGAACAATAATATAATCAAAGGTACCAAACGAAGTATCCACATCCATAATATCACAGCAAATCAAATTGATATTAGATAAATTCAATGACAATTTCATTTCATTACCAAAGGCAATGAGATCGTTTGACAAATCAATTCCAATGCTGTGTGAATCAGGATATTTTAGTGCAAAAGGCAGGATATTCCCCCCTGAAGCACAACCAAGTTCCAAAATTTTGGCATTTGCTAAAGACGCTGCTTCAACCCCAACCAATAATGAGAGTGTTCTTACATAAGAAGGATTAGCATAAAAATTTGAGTAACTAATATTTGGCAGCCCGGATTTGTCAAAACGGATATCGTTGGAATCCATCATAGAATTAATAATTTTAGGTCATTAGGTTGGAACATCAATTAGTTTTTTGTCAATTTTAACCCGCAACGATTTTATTGCATCTTTAACCTGTTTATGTAACTTTTGAACTTCATTAGTTCTGCTTGAAGTTCCCTTTGTGTTTTCAAGATAATTTCCTATTTCGGTCTCTAACTTTTTCAACGCATGAACTTTTATTTCTGGAGAAATTGATTTACCCCTTACTTTATCAAATGCAGCAAGCGCGCTATCAACGACCAAAACTCTCTTTCTATCACCTTTAAAGAAACCTGAAGAAACGTCAACAAATTTTGCTTTAGTCCAAATACTTTCTTCCACAAAATTCAGATTAATTTTCAAACCATCTTTCATATCTGATTCTATTTCTTCATCAGTTTCTATGGATTCAGTAGGGGTAATCCATTTGAACTTTTCTGTATCAGATACTTCAAATCCCCCAAAACTTTTTTCTGCCAATTTCTTACTATACGATTTTTTAAAGAAGTAAAAAGCTGTAGCTTTTAATTCAAGGAATGCAGCCAGGGAAAGGTTACCATTCAAATTATAGGTTGTTTTCATTGATTTCATATCAAGATTTAACCCATTTGAATTGTCATTCATGGATATTTCCTTAGACGCATTGAAAGTAAAATTAACTTCAGGGCCTCCTTCCGCTCTGATACTAAGTGAAACGGTAGCAATCAAGGGAATACCTGTTCCAACGCCTATAGCAACAAATAATTTCACTCCACCTTTAGCGGGTTTTTCATTCTGGGTACCAGCGGAAATGACATAAACCTGATCCCCTTTTTTATTTACACTTAATTGTAAGCCGGGAATCGTCACTTTACCTTCCAATCCAGCTGAAGCTACCACATTTAGACCTGGTAAAACGGGAATTTCAGCATCTACCCCAATTGAACCAGGGAAAAGAGAGCCTGGAAATTCTAAATCTGGTAAGGTTGCTGAGACGCCATTCAACTCTTTTTTAGTTTCTTTTTTTCCAAAATCATGAGATAAAGATCCAGAGCCTTCAACTTTAGGAATTTTATATCCAAAAAAATCAGTACCTCCTGCCGCTAATCCACCCTCTCCTGAAATAATCCAGTTATCGCTTGTTTTTTCAAGAGCCAATTTGGCTAAATTACCTTTAAGAATGCCAAAATCCACTTCAAGTTGGGTTTCCAACTCAGATTTAGACATAGAATAACCCTCTTTATTTATACTCAGATCATTCACCGTAATTTGAAGATTCTTTTTTAGGAAAGGAGGAGCTATTTTGGCCACAGTTTTCTCCGCATTAAATTCTCCATCCTTATAACTCATATTTTTTAGTTCCAGACTTTGACCATAGATGATTAAAGTAACGTTGGCATTTGAAAATGAAAGACTTGGTCCTTCGCCTTCTTCTTTTGAAATGCCTACATTTCCATCTGCGGAAGCAGAGGCTCCATCTATTTCTCCACTCAGATTAAAATCTGAGGAACCGTCATAAGTGTATTTATCCCCATCTTTGACGACATTAACTACAATATTGGCCATTTTGGCCTGATCGGCAAAGACCAACTCAGGAATAGTTGCTGTGGCACTGGCAAAATCAAAACCATTGGTCTTAGTAAAGGAAGGATTTAGAATAACAATATTCAGATTGACACCCAGTATGTTCAAATCCAGTTCTCCTTTTCCAATAGAAAAAATATTCGTTGCAGAATCATAATTAACTCCAGTGACACTAGCTGATTGACCGACCATTTCCGCATTAAAGGCGCCATCCTCCAGCGTATATTGGGTTTTTTCATCTTTTGCACCCTTTTTCACTGCGACTTTACCCTGTCCACCCCCTAAACCAGGTAAGGTAACGTTAAAACTACCTGATCCGTTAAAGCCCCCGGCAGCATTCACATTGCCATTAATATCTGAAAATACTGCAATATCCATCACATTGACGGAAGCAATATTTACGGTAATATCATTGTATGTAAAACCTCCTTTTGTTAATGTTGCGTCGGTTAAGGTAGCATCAAAAGCTTCTACTTTAAGCACATTTCCAGCAGAGAAGTCCAACTTCAGATTACTTGAAGCGGCTGAAATAACCTGCGGATTCGCAGAATCATAAGTAACGCCAGTAATGGAAACTTCCTGACCCAAAATAGTCGCGTTAAACGCACCATTATCAAGATTATAATGGGTGGTTAAGTCTTGAGGTCCCTTTTTCACAGACACTTTTCCCGAAGCGTTACCCAGGCCAGCAGCAGTAACTAAAAAATCACCTTTGGCATCAAATCCTTCCTTGGGACTGATATTTCCAGAAATATTACTGAATTTTGCAACGTCATCAAATACGCTGACGGAAGCAATGTTCACAGAAATATTTTCATAAGTAAATCCTTTATCTTTAGCTAGCTTGGCATTGGACACCGTTGCGTCAAACTCATCCACTTTAAGAATATCACCTAATGAAAAATTTAGTTTTAAACTACTGGAAGCAGCAGAAATTTCATTTGGATTTATGGAATCATAATTCACTCCTTTAAAGGAAACTTCCTGCCCCATGATGGTCGCATTAAATTCGCCATCCTGAAGTTTATACTTAGTGACTTTATCATCAGGTCCCTTTTTTACAGAAACTTTACCTTTTGCACCTCCCAGACCTTCTTTGGTTACCTCAAAATTACCTTCCCCAGAAAAACCGGTCTTTTGTCCAATACTTCCATTAATATCACTAAACGAGGCTACGCCAAAGAGATTAATTGAGGCAATACTAAGGGTAATATCCCCATGAGTAAGGGTATTATTAGAAATCTTAAGGTCTTTAACGGCAGCGGTTAAATTATCTACCTTAATAGCTTCTCCAACAGAAAGATTTAAATTCAGACCAACCTCCGAAAAATCTGCAGAAGTAACTTTTTTCTCATTTAAGTTGAAATCCAATTGGTTCCATTTTGCAAATACTTCCTGACCCATAATTTGAAAAGAGGCATTTCCTCCTTTACTAATTATAGACGGATCAGCAGCATTTGCCTGATGCTTGACCATAGAGCCAAAATTCAGTTTAAATCCTACATTTTCACTTTCCAGATTCAATTCGGGTGGATTTTCAATAACAGAACCCATGTACTCTGCGGAATAATCCCCCTGGGTATTAACTTTAAAAGTAGCACTAAAGATCCATTTATCTTTAGCTACTTTTCCTGTAATAAAACTGCCCTGGGTGGTTATTTTTGAAGCCTCTTTATCCAAGCCGAAAGACAATCCTTTTAATAATTCTACTTTATCCAGGGCATTTTTCTGAATAAAATCAGCCCCTTTATTAAATAAGTCTAAGGCACCTCCAACGGCATCATTGGCCATTCCCCTGACCGATTTGGAATTATTTACGGCAAAACCAGCTACTTTCCCTAACAAAGAGTCATTCATAGCAGCACCTAGTGCATTATCTTTTCCGGTCAGCGCAGTTCCCTTTTCATTCAGGTCCAGCTCACTTTTGATTAATTTTTTGGAATCAACATACCCTTCCTTATCTTTATAAACACTTAATTTTTGTTTCGATGTGTCATTAAAGTCATAATTTATTTGAACGGGTGTCCAGCCAATCTCTTTA
>CAMDWC010000225.1 GCA_945878825.1 Haliscomenobacter hydrossis DSM 1100 | reverse complement strand
CCTTGAGGTAATTCAATCAAAGAGATAGATAATTCCGTACCATTTTCCCATTGCCATTCTTTAAGTTTTGTACCATTCAAATGATATATCACCCCATTTTTCAATGGTGTTGAACTTGAAATCTTTAGAATGTCCCCGGAAGGATTAGGATATAGGGAAATACCCATTTGAGCTAAGGTACTGGACGTACCTGTTGTAACCACCGCCGTAGTTGAATACGTATAAGCCGACCATCCATTTTCACCCTTTGCAACTACTCTGAATAAGGTATTAGCATTAAATCCTGCCTCAGGAATAGTATATTGGGTCGTATTAGAAGGTAAAATTTTTAAAACCTGATAAGATTTGCCACCATCTATCGAGTATTCAATCTGGTAGCCAGTTTCATCCATGGCAATATCAAGCCACTCCATGGTAATTATGCCTTTGCTCGCCTCTCTGCTTACCTTCCACTGAGCAGGTGCGTCGGGTGTTTCCTTGCCTGAAAGGCGAATGGCCAATTGCGTATCATAAAGAGATACAGGGCTTACCTGCCTGAAGGCATGTTCCATGTACCCGGGTGGTTGATTAAATCGATGGTTACCAGTAAAAGTAATATTTCCGCCAATGCCAAAATTCTGATGAAAAGGAGGTTTTTGTATCACCGCCTGATTGTAATTTGGCTGATCCGAAGTAATGTTCCAGGCAACACCTGACGTAGTGGACCAACCATGTGCTGTTCCATAACTCCCTCTATTGTACAATCCTATCAATATCTGATTATTTACTTTTGAAAAGGCGATGTTGTCATATAATAATCCCTGACTCCAACGTCTGTGGCCTTCGCTTGAATTATGATCGCCCATGCTGGTGCTGCGGTGAAAAACAATACCCGATGCCGTACTGGCACCATTCGAAACATAAGAATGCCTTCCCTCTGTTGTTTGACACTGCGTAAATAAAATATTACTTGTGAATGCACCCACATTAAAATTGTACCTTCTCTCTCCATCAATCAGGGAATGTGGCTCCAATCCTTTAGATTGAATGACAGTTGCAAAATTAGTGCGCGTGAAATCGACAGCGGCATAATAAAAATGAAGACCAGTAAATTGTTTAACCCACACATTTTCAGCACCATTAAAAGCAAGCGCTGACTTGGCGTGTGCCTCATCAAAAACACCATTGGTCGCAATATCAACCCTTAAATTTTCAACGCCAACTTCCGTTACATTGCCTGGTAAAGAAACTTTATATATTTCTGTTTGAACAAATTCCCTGTCAAAATGATCAAAGATGGGTACGTCAAGTTTGATCTTTTGTTGGTTTCTATCAATAGCAACAATATGCCTTAAGTAATACATATCAACTGCCGTAACTGTCCATGGTTCGTCTGTATCATGTCCGCCAAAATCAATTCTCTTTAACCAGAAATAAGTGCTTGGGTGATAAAGACCTATCGTATCACCTATCTTATAATTTTGACTATTTTCAACTTGAATAGTTTTGGTTCCAGAAGGTAAAAAAGGACTGGTTATTTTTGTCTTGACCCCACCAACCGCTTGTCTCCAGTCAGTACCTGTCGAACTAAAACCAACTTCAATAACATTCCGTAAAGCGGGTACATTTCCCGTTGCCACTAAAACCGTATTTTTCAAGGTATCCTCTCCATCACCCTCTCCTCTAAGCACAATGCCACTTGCCTTTATTCTTATGGTTCCTGAAATCAGATATTTACCCGCCTTCAATAACAAAGCTCCTCTAATTCCTTTTTGGTCCAATGGCAGAGTAGCCATTTCATCCAATGCTTTTTGAATATGCTGGGTATTGTCCCCTGAAACAGGTTGTATTGTTTTTTTAATACTTACCTCGGGAAGAGGAACTCCGCCACCACGATAACCTGCGTGACTGAAATTTGGAATATAATTGTTTTCCTTATCCGCATGATACATCAATTGTCCGGAGGAATCCGGATAAATAATACTTGAATAATACGTTTGACCTAAAAGTACGGTAGGCACAAAAAGTAATATATACTTTATTATCGTTATCATTTTTCAGGATTAAATGGCTTTGATCATGCTATGTAAGCATTATTAATGAAAGGAAAATCTATAAAACAGGGTAAAAAAGTTTTATTGGAAATTTGCCTTGTATTCTGAAGGGCTTTGAGTATACTGCTTTTGAAAACACTTGTTAAAATATTTTGGATCCCTAAATCCTGTCATATAGCAGACCTCACTTACAGAAAGTTTACCCGTTTTCAATAATTGAGCGGCTCTCTTCAATCTGATTATCTTGATAAAGTTTTTGGGTGTCTCTCCGGTTAATGCCCTCATTTTATTAAAAAGAGAAGGTCGGCTTACCGCCAGATCCTGTGCGAACTGATCCACAGAATATTCAGGAAAATCCATATTTTTTTCAACTACCGCTATGGCATTCTGAATCAATGTCTCATCTGCTGAAGTGAAAGTGATTTCTGAAGGTTCTAAAATTTCCTTTTCCTTGAATTTTTGACGGCTGAACCCTCTATTTCTTAAAATATTTTCAACCCGAATAAATAATTCCTTAGGGTGAAAGGGTTTAGTCAAATATTCATCGGCGCCCGTTTTTAATCCCTCTAATTTAAAGGAAAAATCAGATTGTGCCGTAAGAAAGATAATGGGTATATGGCTGGTTTCAAAATTTGCTCTTAATTGGTAGCTTAACTGAAATCCATCCATACCAGGCATCATTACATCACTGATTATTAAATCTGGTTGTAATAATAAGGCCTTTTCAAATCCACTTTTCCCATCTGTTGCTCTGGAAAGGAAAATAGTCGGTGGGAAAATGGTACTCAAATAATCTATAATTTCATCATTATCATCTATAAGCAAAAAATGAAAGGATTGAATATTTAGTAAAGAATCTGATGCAACCTGAACTTCTGACCAATCTTCCCAGGATGGAGATTGTTCCATTTCATTCATTTTTTTCCCCTTTCTAGTGTCCGTCCAATTCTGCTTTACACCTATTTCTTGAGCTGCCAGATTTAAATTTATTGGAAAGGTAACTTCAAAAGAGGCTCCTTTATTAGGTTCACTTTCTACCTTTATTTCCCCTTTATGTAGCTTCACCATCTGTAACGAAAGCGCCAAACCAATACCTGTACCCTCATTTTGGACGCGTAAAGATGGATGATTATTATCCTTTTCATAAAACCTCCTGAAAATTTCATCCTGAAATTCAGGCTCTATCCCAATACCGCTATCTTTGAATGTACAACTTACTGACTCCCCTTTTTTAGCTATGACAATGGAAATATTCCCCCCCTCTGGTGTAAACTTAAAGGCATTTGAAAGTAGATTATAAAATACTTTTTCCATTTTATCCCTGTCCATGAATACTGGAAATGGCGAAAAATCATAGGATATCTTAAAATCTATATGATGTAACCTCATCTCATCCTTGAATGAATCAGAAATATCACTTAAAAAGGAAATAATATCCGTCTCTTCTATGTTCATTTCTTCATGATCCCTTTCGAGTTTCCTGAAGGTCAATAACTGATTAACCAGGTTTAATAATCGAACTGCATTTCTATGCGCTGTTTTTAAAGGACCATAATTCTTTTTATTCTCCTTATTACTATCGAGTAATTCTTCTAAGGGTCCTAAAATCAGCGATAAAGGCGTTCTTAATTCATGGGTAATATTGGTGAAAAACCTAAGTTTCATCTGATGAATTTCAGATTGCTTTCCTTTTTCCACCTGTTCCAATGCTAAGGTATGGTTCAAAACGATAAACCGGTATCCTATAAATAAGGCTATAGCGAACAACGAAAAATAAACCAGATAGGCAGGTAAACTAAGCCATGGTGATGGTAATACCTTAATGGTTATCACTTTTTCTTTAGGGTTCCAGATGCCATCATTATTCCCACCCTTTAATCGAAATAAATAGCTGCCCGGTTTTTGAAGGGTGTAGGTAACTTCATGACTACCAACTATGTTTTGCCATGATTTGTCCAACCCCTCTAATTTGATGGCATAATGGTTTTTCTGCGGATTCAAATAATCCAGCGCTGAAAATTGTAGCGTGAAATTGGCCTGATTATGTTTAAAAGTAATAAGATCCATTTGATTTAAAGCTTTGGAAAGGATTCCATCCTTAGCTCCAACTTTTACCTCCCTATTATTGACAATCAACCTGGTAAGGGCAACTTTAGGTATATACTTATTGGTTTTTAAATTGGAAGGTTGAAACCAGGTGAACCCATTTTTACCTCCAAAAAGTAAACCTCCTGTTTTTGAATCCATTAATCCGGCATTATAGTTGAATTCCAGATTTTGGAGACCATCACTGCTGTTATAATTCAGAAAAGATTTCCGCGCCACATTACATCTGGAAATCCCTTGATTTGTACCCAACCATATTTCCCCCCGCTTGTCCTCAAGGATGGAAAAAATAGTATGTCCGGCTAAGCCTTCCTTTTCTGTAAAGTAATTAAATGATTGATTATTTCTATAAATGAGACCATTTGAAAAAGTGCCAATCCAAATATTTCCCTTACTGTCTTCATATAGGGAAGCAATATTATACCCCTCTAAATACCTTTTAAAAGTATAATTCCCCTTATCTATATTTTCCCTTGACAGCAGATTTAACCCATCTTCCGTTCCAATCCAAAAATTTCCCATCTTATCCCTGATAAGGATTCTTCCCAGATTATTACTTAGGCTTTCCTTTCTTTTAGGGTCATGTTGAATTTGTGTAATTTTTTTATTTTCAATATCCAACACATTTAAGCCACCACCATAAGTCAATACATAAATCAGATTTTTGATTTTCAGTAAAGAATATACGTTTAAACTTGAAAACTTATCCCATCCTCTTTCTCCCTTTCCATAATTGGTAAAGGATTTTTTATCTACATCATAATTATCAAGTCCTGCATTATAGGTTCCTATCCAAAGCTGGTTTTTCTCATAAAACAAAGCCTTTATATTGTTTCCACTTAAAGTATTCGTTTTCAAGGGGGAATGAAAATAATTTACAAAAGTTTGCTTCCCTTTTTCAAAATAATTAAGACCGCCACCTTCTGTTCCAATCCAAAAATTCCCTTTATCATCCTCTTTAATGGCACTGACCACATTGTGACTCAGACTATTCCTTTCAGGTATATGTACATAATTTTGAAACCGTTTTATACCCGGATCATAAAAATTAACACCCCCGTAAAAGGTGCCCACCCATAAACTTCCCTTTTTATCGAAAAATACAGACCAAATGGAACTACTGCTTAAATTGGACTGATTTTTTTCATCTGCTACTATAGCCTTAAAATTATTTCTACCAGGATCAAACTGATTTAAACCAACAAAAGTGCCCACCCATATTTGTCCATTTGGATGTACCGCAATACTCCTTATCATATTGTTGCTTAAAGATCTTGAATCCTTCTCAATATGCTTGTATTGTGTAATTTTATTTGTTAC
>CAMDWC010000224.1 GCA_945878825.1 Haliscomenobacter hydrossis DSM 1100 | reverse complement strand
CCGCTATGACCAGTAAGCTGGAAATCACCGGAATGCCGGTGGTTAAGGATAATGACGATAAAATCACGTTTATTTCAGCGCCATATAGTTGTTACAGCCCCTTAATTATCGGACATAGATTACGAAAAAAAATTCGTAATTATGATTATGAAAACGACAGACAAAGGCATTAAAAAATTTAGCAAGGAAGAAAAGCTGGCTATATTGGACGAAGGAAAGCGGAATGGCATTAAGGTCACTCTAGCGAAGTATAGCTTGTTTCCAGCGACGTTTTACTATTGGCGCAAGAAATTTAATGTTTATGGCGAAGAAGGCTTGACTCACCAGGTTGTCAAAGACCACGAGGTACTGATCAAGAAACTGGAAAAAGAAAATGAAACGCTCAAGTTGATACTTGCGGAAAAAGAACTGGAATCGAGGTTAAAGGATGACTTATTAAAAAAAAAGTATCCCGAACTGAGAAAGAAGCACTTGTGAGACAATATATGGGCTTAGGTCTGCGAAGAGATTATTGTCTTTCCATCGCACAGTTATCAAAACATCAATTTTACCAACCTTTGAGTGGACAAAAGGTTGGACGGCAGGGTTCGACCATAACGCGACGGAAAGATATAATCACCCATGAGATTAGGGAAGTGAACAATAAAGAGGTGGTAGACGAGATTGTCACTATTAAATTGAATCCTGATTTGCCCAATGGATATCGGATGATTACAAGAAATTTACAAATGGAGGGTTATTTTATCAATCATAAAAAGGTTTACAGACTCATGTTTTTGCACATGCTTCTGGAGAATCCAAGGAAGCGAACGGGGCGTAATTTTGTGACCTGCGGCCGGGTAACTCCCACAGAACCTCTTCGTATGATTGAAATGGACATTAAATACTTCTGGATACATGGAACACGCAAATATGCTTTCGTACTAACTATATTGGATACATTCACACGATACGTACTTTCATGGGCTGTAGGCTATGCCATGAAGGCCATTCAAGTGAAAGCATGTTGGGAACAAGTGATAGCGGAATACCTACAACCAGCGAACATTAAGGCACAAGAAATAGCGGTGGAGATAAGAAATGATAATGGTAAACAATTTAGTGCCCGCGTATTAGCTGATTTTTTTAAAGAGAACGGGTTGAATCATGTTTTCACACACCCATATACGCCAGAGGAAAATGGACATGTTGAAAGCTTTCATAGTATTTTAGGTAAAGCGTTGGAGAATGACTTGTTCACGAACCTGCCAGCGCTGGAAGACCGGCTTGAACATTTTTATTTGAGTTATAACAACGAACGTTGTCATGGCTCCATAGCCGGGTTACCACCGTCAAAATTCTGGGCTTTATACGATATGCAGAAAATAGAAACTATGCGCTCGAAAAATAACAGGACGAGGTTTAAATTAAAGGTATCTTATCAGGATATCAAAGGTATTCCTGAAATTAACAAATATGAACATCGGGGATTAAGAACCTGAAGGAGACATTCGCTTATTATGTAAAGCCCTCGACGGGCTTTATATAATAGATTAGTACTGGCGGGCCCACACAATACATCAACTTCGGTAAAATAGTCACCTTCAGTCGACATTCGCTGATGCAAATTTATGAAATATTTTATTTATTTTTGTAACCAACGTAATTAAAGTCCGATAATTAAGGGGCTAAACCACGCGTAATGTCATTCACAAAAGACTTGAAAATTATATTAGTGCTTTAAGCAAAGAAGATTACAGCCGTTTTCTTGGAGATAAGAGCAAATCTTTAATAGACAGGGTAATTGAAAATCCTGAATTGTTAGAAGTTTTTAAACGTTTAAAAAATAGATAAATATGGCGTTTAGATACTTTACAGTTGAATTTACTATTGAGGTACACGATAATATAATTCGTGAATCGGGTGGCTTTATGGGCATTAGAGATGGTGGCCTAATTGATAGTACACTTGACCACGTTCAAAACGACTTTTATTACCCAGAATTGGAAGATAAAGAACGCATCTGATTTTTTCATTTAACAAAAATCATTGTTTCAATGATGGCAATAAAAGGTCTTCTATTGCTTTAGCTGTATATTTTCTAACTGTGAACAACCTTGAAGGCTTGGTCTCTAAGTTTATTTTAGAAATGGAAAATATTGTGGTAGATGTAGCAGATAATATTGTTGACCGTGACCTATTAAATGAGATAGTCACTTCCTTATTGTATGAGGCCGATTATTCAGAAGAATTAAAAATGAAAATTATTCAAGCTAAGATGAATCACTTGGCGAATCAAAATATAAACGACAATGAGCAATAAAAATCAACTCCAAAAATTCACCCATCAAGCGTACGATAACGAAGTGCGCAACCTATCGATCGGTTAATGTCTATAATCGAATTGATTATTTTTATGACGAGTTTATACAAACTATGGAATATCAGGAATTAGTGGCTATTTTTGATGCGCATTTTCCGAATATAAAAATAACTAAAGCTAAAAAGGTAGATTTACTTCTCTGGAAATTTATTTAAAACAGTAGTTTACATATAAAGAATAGATATTAAGGTTAAATCGTATATTATTCTTAAATTAAGTTTTGGAACAAATGGCAGTTCCTTCTTAAGAAGATTAAAAACGCATTGTTTCCATACCCGATAAATTTGACACACTTCCCACCTCCATTTTAATACGAATGATATCACAACAACCAACGATATCAATTTCACCGGAATACGTGGCACAATGGAGACCTGGATTATCCAGTATGCTGCTTATTCGGGAAGTTCAGTCTAAATGGGTATCATTAATAACAATGAACTATATTTGAAAAGTAATAAAGGAAATAACTTATGCTATCATTCGTTGGGGCGTATATATTAATTGATATGTGAAACTTGACAAGGAATACACAGAACCCTTATTTGAACGGATAAATAATCTCGAATTCGAAAATATTCACGCTATTTTTAAATATAGTTTCAATAGAGATAAACACCGTATTCCGTAAAAAAGGCAATAATTTAGGATTTGATTCCGGAAAAATGGCAATAATTTAGGATTTGATTCCGAAATTCCCGTTATTTGTTGTTTCTTAAAATAAGTAAAAATGATTGAGCGAATTTTAGGGAAGCAAATTCTTGCTAAAATAAATAAAAAGAAGGCAATTATTCTCATGGGGCCGAGACAGGTAGGTAAAACGACCTTGTTAAAATCCCTTTTTGAAAAATCCACAGAAATAATCTGGTTGAATGGTGATGAACCAGATATTCAATCCATTTTTGAAAATATTTCGTCAAAGAGGTTAGAAGCAATAATAGGTAATAAAAAAATGATAATTATTGATGAAGCTCAGCGGATTCCTGAAATAGGTTTAAAGATGAAGCTTATAACAGATCAGCTGTTAAATGTTCAGTTAATTGCAACTGGAAGCTCTGCATTTGAATTATCAAATAAATTAAATGAACCCTTAACGGGTCGCAAGTGGGAATTTAAAATGTATCCCATTTCATTTCAAGAAATGGTAAATCATCATGGTTTATTAAATGAAATTAGATTATTACCTCACCGTTTGATTTATGGTTTTTATCCCGATGTGGTCAATCATCCGGGAAATGAAAAAGAAATTTTAAAGCAATTGTCAGATAGCTATTTATACAAAGATCTTTTAATGATTGATCAAATTAAAAAGCCATCTGCGCTTGTAAAATTGTTACAAGCATTGGCTTTGCAGATAGGTTCACAAGTATCTTATCATGAACTGGCTCAAATATGTGGATTAGATGGGAAAACGATTGAAAAATATATGATGTTATTGGAGCAATCATATATTATTTTCAGATTAACCTCATTCAGTAGAAATCAGAGAAATGAATTGAAAAAAAGCAGGAAAGTTTATTTTTTTGATAATGGAATTAGAAATTCGCTCATTGCCAATTTTGAGCAAATTGAAAACAGAACAGATATTGGGGCATTATGGGAAAACTATTTAGTTTCTGAGCGAGTAAAATATTTAACCTATCAGCAAAAATGGGTAAATAATTGGTACTGGCGAACGACAGAACAGCAAGAAATAGAGTATGTAGAAGAGGAAAACGGACAATTATCTGCGTATGAATTTAAATGGAATCCGAAGGCAAAAGGGTCCGTTCCCAATTCTTTCAAAAAGACTTATCCAACTGCCAATATAAATATTATTCACCGGGAAAATTTCGAACAATTTTTAGGTGTACAAGGGTAAGGTAGAGACTTCGGCTCTTTAGAAAAGCTTAGAATAAAAGGAATTAATTCAGAATAGCAAATTGTCAGTTTTTCTAAAAAGTTAAGAAATTTTTATGTCAAATAAAGTCACTTTGATGTTTAGCCTTGATGAAAACTTGCTGTTTTTCAGAAAAATAGACAGACCGCATTGATTCTTCTTATTATTTACACTACATTCGCAAAATGGAATCAATAAAGAATCTGGGAAAGGTACATGCCCAAATGCTCGCTGATTATATTTTGCAGAAATATGGTCCTATGTCTCATTTGAAACTTCAAAAACTACTTTATTACTGCGAAAGTTACCATTTGGCCTATTTTGATGACAATCTAATTATTGAAGAATTTGAAGCTTGGGTGCACGGACCTGTTTGTAGGGAGGTGTACGATAGCTTAAAAGATAGTTCAGTGCTATATGTTGATTTAGGCTTCGCGGGTACAACTAACCCAGAAGCAGAATTAAATAATATGTTGAGTTCTGACCAATCTCAATTAATTATTGATGTTCTTAACGAATTATCAGCATGGACAGGGTTAGAATTAGAAAATGCTACTCATAGCGAACTGCCCTGGTGTGAAGCAAGACAAGGTTTGGGTCCTGCTGACAGATGTGAAAAAAGAATTTCAAAGAATACAATGAAATCATTTTACAAAGCAGAACTGAATGTCCATTAAATTTAAAAAAAGAAACCCTCAATCAATTATTTCACAAAGTCTTCAATCTAAAAAAAAAGTGGTAGGCATACACGCCGTTAACTTTAAAGTTTCATTTCAATATATTGATACATCTCAAAAATTTGGGTCAGGATTTAAAGACTGGCAGAGTGTAGGCTTACTATCAAAAATGTTGGAAGTTCTTCAAGGTTATTGCTGCCGCCCTTTACTTGAACAAGTAGATGGGAGCAAGTTTACTATTTATGGTGACTTTCCACCTAAGGATAAAACATTTTTTGAATCACCAATATCAATTCCGGAAGATGCAAATTGGGCAAGAATACATATTACAGGTGCAGCAATAATTGCTGGTCATATTGTGACTGATACATTTTACATCGTGTTTCTAGATAAAACCCATAAATTTTGGTTGACTAAAAGAGTAACTCAGAACTAATAGTTAAGACACCTACATAAAATGATATAATTTTAGATACTTCCTACTCTTAATATTGATTTATATTTTTTTAACTTAAACTAATTCAAAAAACTATGACTTCAAATTCAAACACAATCATCGGTGCAGTTATTGGAGA
>CAMDWC010000223.1 GCA_945878825.1 Haliscomenobacter hydrossis DSM 1100 | reverse complement strand
AAAAATGAAATTTTTTACCACGCTATTTTTATTAGGTATGTTTCACATTTCCCAAGCGCAAGGAACGGATAATAAACCATTTGATTGGCAAGGGCATAGAGGAGCGAGAGGCCTGGCGCCTGAAAACGCGTTGCCTGCTTTTTTAACGGCTTTGTCATTTCCAAAAATAACTACCCTCGAATTAGATGTCGTTATCTCAGCCGATGGAAAAGTAGTGGTTTCTCACGAGCCGTGGTTAAATGCTAAAATTTGCCTCGATGCTAAGGGCAACTCTCTCAATGGCAAGAAAAAAGAAGAAGTTAATCTATATAAAATGGATTATAAAGAGATCAAAAAGTGTGATTGTGGCAGTAGGGGAAACCCATCTTTTCCGGAACAAAAAGGCATTTTTGCCTATAAACCGTTGTTGAGTGACGTCGTAAATGAGGTTCAGCGTTATGCCAAAAAAGCTAATAAATCTATGCCTCAATTTAATATTGAGATAAAATCTGATCCTTCGTCAGATGGCATTTTCACTCCTGAAGTCAATGTTTTTGCTGAAATAGTAAGAAAAGAGATAAAAAAATTAAAAATACAAGACATTACTTCTGTGCAATCTTTCGATCCTCGTGCAATAAGGTATTTACATGAAAAGGAAAAAGAATGGGTTTTAGCTTATTTGGTTGAAAAAGTAGAGGATATAAAACAGCAAATAGATTTACTTGGATTTACACCAGCGATTTATAGTCCATATTTTGAAAAAGTAACCTTAGCTACCGTGGAACAATGTCATAAAATGGGTATGAAAATTATTCCATGGACAGTTAATGATACAGAGCAGATGAAGAAACTCATGCTACTTGGGGTTGACGGAATCATAACGGATTATCCTGACCGAATACCTGGTGACCAATAAAACTATCGGCATTTTACGTCGGCGAGAGACTATCTTGATATTTTTTTTAAGTGAGCTTGTAACAACCTTATCTGAAAATAGGAAAAGGCGCCATTCCATTTTTCAAATAAATCATTGATAGAAACCTCTTTACTGTGAACATCTGGTTCTGCAAGCATTAAATCAATTTCTTTTTTACTTATAAACTGTTGAATATCAGTTATTAAATCTTCAACATAAAGTTTGATGATATGACTTTGAATAGTGGAAGTAGCCAACTTTCTCATGCTTGCAATGTCTTCTACATCGTGACCTTCAAGCACTCTGTGATAGGTCAAAAGAAGGGTAACACCTGGATTATTATTAGTTTGGCCCTCCAAAAATTCTCTGATAGCGGACAAAAAACTTGCGCCATAATTTAAGGCCTTTGCTTCGCTCACACCGGTTACCTCCAATAAATCTTTATGGTCAATCGGTTTTTTTCTGGCCATTTCCATCAATGCAGTATCAGGAAAAATCTGATAAGGGGGAATGCCTGCGTTTCGGGAGAGATTGAAACGCACCTGAACCAGTATATTAAAGAGCGTTTCGTAATGCTGTGATTTTTTGGTAGCAACGAATTCTTTTGCAGTTTCTTTTTCTTTTCTTTGCGCAATGGTTAACATTTTAACTAATTGCACTTCCTTATTTTCAAAAAGTACCTCTCTGCTGCCGCTTCCAAGGCGCAAAACATTTCCGGCATCGTAGGCAATTTCAATGAAACCCATATTAATCCATTGGGTAATATAGTAGTACCATTGTTCGGCAGGGTATTCACGGCCAACACCAAAAGTTTTTATCAGGTGGAAACTATTTTCAGTAATTTCCTTTCTGTGTGAACCTCTCAGAACATCGATTAAAATGGAAAGGGTAGCTTTTTCATTTAGACGAGTGATAGCGGAAAGAGCCATTTGAGCGAGCCGGGTGGCATTAAAATAATTGGGGGGGTTGAGACAGACATCACAGTTTCCACAATTATCGGGTAGGAATTCGCCAAAATAACCTAATAATATTTTTCTTCTACAAATTAGCGCTTCGGCATATTCCTTCATTCTGTTCAACTTGGCGAGTTGCAGTTCTGTTTTTTCCCCTTTAGAATCATTCAGTATGTCTCTTAGAATACCAATATCTGCAAAGCCGTAGAAGAGTAAAGCCATAGCCTCTGCGCCATCTCTTCCACCACGACCTATCTCTTGATAATAACTTTCAATATTTTTAGGTATATTATAATGTATGACCCACCGAATAGATGATTTATCTATACCCATACCAAATGCAAGGGTTGCACAAATGATTGGCGTCTTGTCAAAAGTGAAAGCATCCTGAATGTCACTGCGTTCTGAGGGAGAAAGTCCCGCATGATAAGGAGACGCCTTAATACCTTTGGCATTTAACTTCGCCGACAGCGTTTCTGTTGATTTTCTGCTAAGACAATAAATGATACCACTCTGGCCATTTTTACTTTTTATAAAAGACAATATTTGATTAAACCGGTCTAATGCAGGTCTTACTTCCAGATGAATATTGGGTCTGTCAAATGAACTTATATATGTTTCAGGTTGGTGAAGTTTTAATTGATCTACAATGTCGCGTCGGGTAATCTTGTCGGCCGTAGCCGTTAAGGCAATAATAGGTATGTCTGGAAATTGGTTTTTTATGAAACCGAGTTTAGCGTATTCCGGTCTGAAATCGTGTCCCCAGGAGGAAATACAATGAGCCTCATCTATGGCAAAAAGATTGATAATCCCTTTTTGAAGTAAAGAGAAAAAAGAGGCGGATATTAGTTTTTCAGGAGATACATAGAGTAGTTTTAATTCGCCGTTTACAAAGTCATTTTCTACTTGTGCGATAAGGGCTGAACTTAAACTGCTATTTATAAAAGCAGCTGAAATGCCGTTGGTGCGTAAACCACCCACCTGATCTTTCATTAATGAAATTAATGGAGAAACAACGATGGCCGTTCCCTTCATTAATAGGGCGGGTAATTGGTAGCAAATCGATTTTCCACCTCCCGTGGGCATTAGGGCAAGCACATCTTTTCCATCAATCAAAGCCTGAATGATACTTTCCTGATTTTCTCTGAAAGTATCAAATCCAAAATATTTTTTTAACGTTTCTGTTTTTTTTGTTATCATGTTTCCGTAGCAATATCGGAAAAGGGTGTTTGTTGGTTAGGTCGTAAAAGACGTAAAGTACGTTTTTTTTTTCTATTTAGAGAAATTTCGCTATTTTAGCAAAAAATAAAACCAACCCTTTCATGTTTAAGACTAAAATTGCCGGCATCGGTAGCTATCTACCTGATAATATCATAACCAATGATGATTTAGCTCAAAGAATGGATACCAATGATGCCTGGATTCAGGAAAGAACGGGCATTCAATCCAGACGATATGCGACAAATTTCAAAGAGACCACTACCACCATGGGGGCAAAAGCAGCTTCTGTTGCCATTGAACGGGCGGGGATAATTCCTGAAGATATTGATTTTATCATTTTTGCTACCCTTTCTCCGGACTATTATTTTCCAGGTTGCGGCGTTTTGGTTCAAAGGGAACTGGGTATTACTAAAACAGAATGTGGTGCCCTGGATATTCGAAATCAATGTTCCGGTTTTATTTATGGCCTGTCTGTTGCTGATCAGTTTATTAAAACGGGAATGTATAAAAATATTCTATTGATTGGTTCTGAAATGCATTCCATGGGCTTAGATTACTCAAATGATGGCAGAAATGTTACCGTTATTTTTGGTGATGGCGCAGGTGCTGTTATTTTACAACCAGCAGTAAATGAAAAACAAGGCATTCTGTCGACACATTTGCATGCCAATGGTACTTATGCAGAAAAATTGGCTACACTTAGTCCCGGTTGTCATGGTGGGTATCATGCCAGTCGTGTTGAAACAGAGATTGATTACGGTTTTCCAGATACCCCTTATGGAGGTATTTTTGTGACGGAACACATGGTTAAAAATAATCAGGTGGCAGCCACTATGGACGGGCAGTTTGTTTTTAAAATGGCCGTTCAGAAATTTCCAGAGGTTATTGGTGAAGCGTTGAAGAAAAATGGTTTGGATAAATCTGATATTGATATGCTTATTCCTCATCAGGCCAATTTGAGAATTAGTCAGTTTGTTCAAAAACAGATGGGACTTACCGATGATAAAATTTGGAATAATATCCAAAAATATGGAAATACTACCGCCGCATCTATTCCCATAGCTCTTTGTGAAGCATGGGAAAATGGGAAAATAAAAGAGGGTGATTTAGTTTGTCTGGCTGCTTTCGGTAGTGGATTTACCTGGGGTGCAGCGCTTCTTCATTGGTAGTTATCTAAAGAAGAAGGCTTCATTTTATTCATTTGAAAAATAACGGGGATGGATTTCTGTTAAAAGATTTCTCAGAGATCCTCCTTTTTTGTTATGCATCACCGACATAATTTCTGCGGTGATACTCAATGCAATTTCAGCTGGCGTTTCCGCACCTAATTCTAAACCTACGGGCCCGTAAAGTATGTTTTTCTGTCTCTCATTCAGGAAAATGTTTTCTGCTTTCAGATCTGTAATCATATTATCCAGTTTCTTTTTGGGCCCTAATGCGCCAATGTAGGGGGTATTTTTGTCTAATAATGCTTTTAAAATGGCATAATCGTAATTGTAATTATGCGTCATTAGCACAAAAACTGTTTTTTCGTCAATGGGTATTTGTTGTAAAACTTTTTCTGGTTTACTCACTATAATCTGACAGGCGCTTGAAAACCGTTCTATCTTTGCATAAGTATGTCGTCCATCGACAATAGTAACATCCCAGCCAAGCGTTTCTGCGATAGACTGGAGTGGAATAGCATCATTTCCCGCGCCTACTATAATTAATGAGATTGGGGGAGAGATGAATGAAAGAAAAGCATTAAACGTATGATCATTAAGATTATAGCTTTTAAAAGAGCTTTTTTTGATCGTCAATGTTTCTTTGATATCCTGCATCAGCGTCTCGGGAACAAACTGAAAAGATGAATTATTGTGAAATTCGCCAGAATCCTCAAGTAACATAGACGTTCCGACGGTGTCACCTTTCTTAATTTGGGGAGCATATAAAGTGACTAAAACCGTATTTTGTCTTTTATGAACGGCTTTTTTGAGTAATTCAATAGGATTTAAAGGGTCGTTTTCATCGATTGGTTCAAAAAGCACCTGTATAATTCCTGAACACCCAAGTTGAATTCCTATGGTTGCATCCTCCTCGTCGCTGGTATCATAAACCACCAATTTGGGTATTTGCGTATGTATGCAAAATACTGCTTTCCTTAAGGCATCACCTTCTAAACATCCTCCACTGATTGCACCGGTAAGTTGGCCCTCCTCATCGACAATTATTCGGGCTCCCGGCCTTCTGTACGACGAACCATTTAAGTGGACCAAAGTAGCCAAAGCCAACCTTTTTTCATTTTTTCTGGCTTTATTGTAGGCATTTATGATTTCTCTTATTTCCTTCATAGTTAATTATTAACGCTAATTTCTTACTTTTACTTTAAATGCATCCTTTTTTATGACGAATAATGCGCTTGTTCAAAATATTTTAACCATTGAGAAGGAATT
>CAMDWC010000222.1 GCA_945878825.1 Haliscomenobacter hydrossis DSM 1100 | reverse complement strand
ACCACATCGATACCAATATGGGAATGCGCATCAATAATACCTGGCATAATGAATTTTCCTGTAGCGTCAATGGTTTGGGTTCCTGCAGGAGCAACCAACCCTTTTCCCATTTTGGTTATTTTACCATTTTCCACTAAAAGGTCTGCATTTTCCATGTTCCCTTTAGTCACAGTAAGAATAGTACCATTTTTAATAAGCAAACTTCCCTTAGTAACCTGTGCCTGGGCAAAGCTAACCAAGAAAAGCAAATTGAATATATTAAGTATTTTAAACATTTGATTGCGTTTTATGGGTTAAATTACTGGCCATCAATTTTAGCACCTGAAACGTCAAAAGTACCAAAAGTACCAACGCCTACTGTGCCAGAAAGGGAATTACCATCCACAGTCAGGTTAAAGTCCAGATTAATCTGACGTGCCCCCATGCTAATATTTGATGTGAAAGATAGTTTATTTCCCTCTACAGAAATATTAGAAATAGGGTTTGTGCCGGGAACCTGTGATGAAGTCCATTCACCAGTCAAATCACTGCCACTTCCTTTAAATGTCAATATTCCCTCTGAATTCATACCAGGTGCCTTGATAGTATAAGACCATTTACCCGCTACTTTTGGCGCTTCGGTTCCTTTTCCTCCAGCACTTGCATTACCACCAGCTTTCGGAGCAGGCTTACCTTCATATTCAAATAATTTACCATCTATAAATACATAGCGAACAGATGATTTTTCATCAAAATACGATTTATCAGAAACAACCAGGTTGGCTGCTCTCCCCTTTTCTACCGTGCCAAATCGATTTGAAACACCCAATTGAGCAGCTGGCGTAGTGGTTAAAGCGGCTAAAGCCTGATCTTCTGTCAATCCAGCTTTAATCATTCTGCGTAGAGTTTCCTTAATATCTGTTGATTTCACACCTACCGTCGAGAATGAGAAAGGTAAACCTAAGGCAGCCAACTTTGCAGCCTGGCCTTCCAAACGTTTTAATTCTTCTGCTGTTCTTGCTTTTAATGCTTCCATTTCAAGATCCTTTGGCACCGCATTTTTAGAAGAATCAGCAACAGGTTTTTTTTCATCTGCAGCCTTTGGCAAATCCAATGAAATAATAATTGGCTTACCCTCTGATTTTAACAAATCGCCAACATAATATCCTTCTTTAACATCTGCATAATGAACACCAAATTTCAGTTCATTTTTAAGTGCCTGCACTCTATAAACAGATTTCATGTCAGGAGCCTGAAAAATGAAAGGTATTTTACCATCCAAGACAGGAAAGAAAGCCTCTAAACATTTGTCTGCCATCGGACGATTTACATTGACAGGATTTGATCCATAGCTTTTCTGGTAATCCTGCAATCTGATGGCATTCTTATATAATTCTCTAAATTTGGACATTACACCAATAATTGTACTTGGAAAAGCGCCCGAAGCAGGAGTAAAACTGGCAACTAAAGCCGTATTTTCCTTCAACAGTAGTTCATCCGCATTTTTACCAATGCCCAATGAAACGAGAGAAGCTTGTCCTGGCAACATTCTTCCGATAGGATAAACCTGCGCTGCGGTAAATCCTAATTTTCTCATTTCCTCCAGTGATTTATCATCTGACTTAAAAACATCGCGAACCCTCACATAAGGAGTGATTCCCGATTCTTCGTACGTCGGATTCCACGGATCAGATACCCGGGGACGTTGTTGCACTTGTAAGCCCGGCGTTCTCGGGCCGGTTGCTCCTGCTGCCGATTCTGGTCGGGGAATACCTGATTGGGAAAGCCCTTCTATAAATCCGGCATAAACAAACATAGAATCCGCTTTGATTTTCCTTGCATGCGCTGGAATAGCAATGTCTTTACCCGCTGCCTGAATGAGCCCATCCTGAATGATGACTGTTCCACCTGAAATTATTTGTCCAGGCCGGACAACAATCTGTACATTTTGAAGGACATAAGTTTGTGTAACTGGTATTAATTCAGGAATTCCTGACTGCGCGAATAGGCCACTGCCTATCAACATAAACGCAAAAAAACCAGTGACTTTTTCCTTTTTAAGTAGGGGATATATCCATCTACTTAAAATTAAGTCTTTGATAATCATATAGTTGCTTAGTTTTAAAATGACAAAATGTTAATAGAAATAAAAACAAAAAACTAAATAAGTTAAAACTTAACACATTTTAAGGGTTATTCCTCAAAATTTAATCATTTCGCGTTTTTTTTTTATAAGTATTAACTAAAAATTTGCACATCTTCGAGATAAATGATATTTTCAATTTTCAACATTTGATTTACACCATGAGCCCAAAGAACAAGACTACCTTTTCTCCCATTTTACCAAAGCTTTTATTCTTGTTTGGCTTCCTGATATATGCCAATACCATAACGCATGACTACGCTTTAGACGACGCTATTGTCATTACTGATAATCAATATACACAAAACGGCCTTGCCGGATTAAAAGGAATTTTTTCTTATGACACCTTTTATGGATTTTTTAAAGAAGAGGGAAAATCTAAATTAGTCGCCGGTGGACGATACCGCCCTTTATCCCTCGCTACTTTTGCTTTAGAAATTTCCATATTTGGTTCTTCTCCATTCGTCAGCCATATTGTCAATGCCTTACTATTCGCTCTTTGTGGTTATCTTGTTTTCTTTGTGTTAAATGAAATACTCCAACAAATACCCGATGGAGCAATCATATCTCTTTTTACTGCTTTCATTTTCGCAGCACATCCTATACACACGGAGGTTGTAGCAAATATTAAAGGTAGAGACGAGATTTTGGCTTTCCTGGGAAGTTTGATGGCCCTATATTTTGCCTTTTTCGCCTTCAAATCTAAAAAATCAATTTGGCATTTGCCTGGCGCCTTTTGTCTGTTTCTTGGATTATTATCTAAAGAAAGTGCCATTACCTTCCTGGCCATCATACCCCTTAGCATCTATTATTTTGGTGGAAAAACCGTTACTTTAAAAAATGTAACGCTGCATACTTTGCCCTATTTATTAGTAACCATTCTCTTTTTGGTGCTAAGAAATGCTGTTTTAGGGTCTGATTTTGGCGAAGGATCTTTAGAACTCATGAATAATCCTTTTTTAAAATGGCAAAACGGTGTTTATATTCCTTTTAATTTTGCAGAAAAAGCAGCCACCATCGCCTACACCTTAGGCCTGTACGTCTGGCTTTTATTCTTCCCATTTAACCTGACACACGATTATTATCCACGGCACATTCCCATCATTACTTTTGACCATTTTGGTGCTATTTTATCGGTTGTTTTGTATGCAATCATGATTTTTTATGCGCTGAAGGGATTAAAATCAAAAAATATACTTTCCTTCGGATTGAGTATTTACCTTATAAATCTCTCTCTTGTCAGTAATATCCTTTTTCCCATAGGAACCAATATGGCGGAACGACTTTTGTTTGCTCCTTCTTTAGGTTATACATTAATGGCAGGCTATTTATTATCAAAAATAAATAATCAGTCTTTAAAAAATACGCTTACCATCTCCATCATCGTTCTATATGCCAGTTTGACCTGGTTAAGAAATCCAGTGTGGAAAGATAATTTCACCTTATTTACAACGGATGCAAAAAATGCTACCGAATCGGCCAAAGTGAGAAATGCTGCAGGAGGAGAATTGCTGGCACAGTCATTGAAAGTAGATTCAATCACCGCCATCAGATATAGAACGGAGGCGGTGGGTCATCTGCAAAAAGCGGTAACTATTCATCCAGCGTATAAAAATGCCTGGTTACTTTTGGGCAATGCGTTTTATTATCTAAATAATTTTGATCAGGCAATTCAAGCCTTTAAACAAGCCTTAGTCCTTGATCCTGAATATGCCGATGCAAGTAAAAATATGGGTCTTGCTTATAGGGATGGTGGTAGAATAGCTGGTGAAACGTTGGGGGACTTACGAAAAGCTACCACGTATTTAAAAGAAGCTGCCGCACTGCTACCTGAGGATTATGAGGCTCACCGACTAGCGGGTATTGCCTTTGGTTTTAGTGGGAACAAATTGGAGGCCATCTCCTATTTTCAGCGTGCCGCCCAAATAAAGCCTGATTTATCCGATGCATGGATCAATTTGGGCACTGCATACTATCAGGCAGGAGACCCTAAAAACGGTGCTCTGTTTTATCAAAAGGCAGTAAGTATTGATTCCACCGTTATGGAAAGAATGTCTAACAGAAATTAATTCATTGATAAAATTATTAAGAAATGCTGCATTTATCAAAAGCTTCATTATTGTTTTTTCTTTTAATCCTTTGTTTTAGTTGCCCAAAGGTGGTTGCTCAATTGCCTGAAAGTGCTAAAAATGCAGCGGAGAAACACTGGGTGGATTCCATTTTTCAACAATTAACAGTCAAACAAAAAATAGCACAGCTTATTATGATCCGCGCTCATTCCGACAAAGGAGCCGATCATATTGCGCAAGTAGAGGAGCTTATTAAAAAATATGAAGTGGGTGGACTTTGTTTTTTTCAAGGTACACCAACGAAACAAATTTCATTGGTTAACCAATATCAAAGTATCTCGAAAGTACCCTTATTGGTAGGAATTGACGGTGAGTGGAGCCTGGGCATGAGATTAAAAGAAACCATGTCCTTTCCCAGAGCATTGATGTTGGGAGCCATTCAAAATAATGATTTGATTTACAAAATGGGGAGGGAGATTGGCATACAGATGAAAAGGGTCGGCGTACACGTCAATTTTGCCCCCGTAGCTGATGTTAACAATAATGCGACCAATCCCGTCATAAATACGCGATCTTTTGGAGAGGACCGTGAAAATGTTACCCAAAAATGTATAGCCTATATGAAAGGCATGCAAGATGAGGGTATCCTCGCCTGTGCCAAACATTTCCCGGGTCATGGCGACACCAATGTCGATTCACATTATGATTTACCCATCATTCCACACAATAGGTCAAGATTAGATAGCATTGAACTTTATCCTTTTCACGCATTGGCTAAACAAGGAATAGCCAGTTTTATGGTGGGGCATTTAAATGTTCCTGCCCTTGATGACAGACCTAACAGACCTTCAACACTGTCAAAAGCAATGATTACAGGTATCGCCAGAGAGCAAATGAGTTTCGAGGGACTCATTTTTACCGATGCTTTAGAAATGAAAGGAGTTACCAAGCATTTTGAAAAAGGACAAACGGAAGCGGAAGCCATTCTTGCTGGAAATGACGTGTTACTTTTACCCGAAGATGTTCTCGCAGCCATTACTACGATAGAAAAATATCTCGCCGAAGGTACTATTGAGACGGCTCAAATAGACGCCAGCGTAAAAAGAGTCTTATCGGCTAAATATAAAGTGGGTATGCCTACCTTTATACCGCTCTCTTTAGAAGGCATCTATAAAGATCTCCACAGGCCTTCTGCTTTAGCAAACCGTGCTCAACTCATAAAAGAGGCCATCACCTTAGTGAAAAATGAAAAGAATTTTCTACCCATTAAAAGGATTGATACGCTGTCTTTGGCTAGTCTGAGCATTGGAGCGGAATATATAACCCCCTTCCAAAAAAGATTAATTTCCTACGGAAAAAT
>CAMDWC010000221.1 GCA_945878825.1 Haliscomenobacter hydrossis DSM 1100 | reverse complement strand
TATTTCATGAAGGAAGCTTTCAGAGAAGCTACCTTCGCCGCTGAAAACGGGGAGGTTCCCGTTGGCGCCGTAGTAGTATGTGATAACCGAATTATTGCCAGAGGTTCTAATCGAACAGAGCAATTAGGCGATATTACTGCCCATGCAGAAATTATTGCCATTACCGCCGCGGCGGATTTTTTGGGAAGCAAATATTTAACGGATTGTACTTTATTTGTTACCCTCGAACCCTGTTCCATGTGCGCGGGAGCCCTTTACTGGTCGAAAATTTCCAGGGTTGTTTACGGCGCATCCGATGAAAAAAGAGGATTTATGAAGTTTGGAAAAGCGATGCTGCACCCGCAAACAAAATTGTCGTATGGGGTAATGGAAGCAGATTGCCGACAATTGTTACAAGATTTTTTTAGCCATAAAAGGGGTTAACCAGGTCTCGTTCCTGCAAGGAATGGGACGAACTTAGCCTCGCCAAGATCTTCTGTTTCCCAACTATTTTCTCCCGTTCTCACTATTTTCAATAATCTTTGTGCTTCTAAACCAGTAGGTACTAACATGATGCCGCCAATGCTTAATTGTTTTGGTAGTAAGGTTGGAACTTCCGGCGCACCAGCCGTTACGATAATTTTATCGAAAGGGGCAAATTCTGGTAATCCCAAATAGCCATCCTTGTAAAAGGATTGGATATTGGAGAATTTCATTTCTTTTAATATTGCTTTAGAAGAAAGATATAATGCACGAACTCGCTCAATAGTATAAATCCTGCCACCTAAAGAAGCCAATATGGCAGCCTGAAAACCAGACCCTGTGCCAATTTCCAATACTTTTTCCCTTTTTTTGACGGCTAAATGTTGCGTCATTAATGCAACCGTGTAAGGTTGAGAAATGGTTTGTTCATGACCAATCGGAAACGGTTTGTCCTGGTAAGCCCATTCTTCAAATGCCTTATCTAAAAAGAAATGCCTGGGAACTCGTTGAAATGTTTCTAAAACCTCCTCAGAAAATAAACCTCTGGATCGGAGTTCCTCCACTAACAAGCGGCGCATGCCTTTATGCCTATAGGTATCCGTCTGCAACATCTTGATTTTGCTATTTATTTGTTAAGGAGAAATTTAGAAAACATTTGGTTTCTTATTTACTTTAAAAAGGTAAAAGTATCCAATAATAGACTTATTTTTACTTAAAATTTTCAATATGAATTCAATTAAATTTGGTACCGATGGCTGGAGAGCAATTATTGCTTCTGATTATACGGTTGAAAATGTTCGCCGTGTCGCTGAAGCTACGGCTATTTGGTTGAAAAATACAGGGGGAAAACAAGTTGTGATTGGATACGATTGTCGTTTTGGAGGCGTGCTTTTTGCAAATACAACCGCTTCTGTTCTAGGTGCTTATGGTATAAAGGTGCTCATGTCGCCTGATTTTTCGTCCACTCCAATGGTTTCCTTTGGGGTGGCAAAAACTAATTCACAGCTTGGCGTGGTTATTACCGCCAGCCATAACCCGCCCGATTATAATGGGTATAAGTTGAAATCGCACTTTGGTGGCCCTCTTTCTCCCGCTCAGGTAAGTGAGGTCGAAGCCCTCGTTCCCGAAAAATGTTCCTTAGCAGTCTTTCCGTCTATCGAATCTTTGAAAGAAGCCGGATTATTTGAATATCTTGATCTTGAGCAAATGTACCTCAATCATGTGGAGAAATCATTTGATTTGGAAGGGATCAAAAAAGCAAAAGTTGGCGTAGCTTATGATGCCATGTACGGTGCCGGACAACGTGCTATGCCCCGTATTCTTCCTGACGCTCATTGCCTCCATTGTGATTTTAATCCGTCTTTTAAAGGGCAGGCGCCAGAACCAATTCATAAAAATTTAAAAGAACTTTCAGCCCTGATTGCTAATAACCCTGATATTCAATTGGGTATCGCAACAGATGGCGATGCAGATAGAATTGGCTTATATGATGAAACAGGTAAATTTGTTGATTCTCATCATATTTTACTCCTTTTGCTTCTTTATTTGGGCAAATATAAAGGTCAAAAGGGACATGTCATCATTACTTTTTCCGTGACTGATAAAATGAAAAAATTAGCTGCATTACTTAATTTACCTATCGAGGTTACGGCTATTGGTTTCAAATATATTGCCGACATTATGACCCAAAAAGATGTGTTGGTGGGTGGCGAAGAATCAGGCGGTTTAGCTGTTAAAGGACATATTCCCGAGAGAGATGGTATTTGGATCGGATTGATGATCCTGGAATTTATGTCCGCAACAGGCAAATCATTAAAGGAATTAATTCAGGAGGTATATGACTTAGTGGGCTCTTTTTGGTGCGATAGAGACGATTTGCATATCACAGAAAGCCAAAAGCAATCCGTAATTAAACATTGTGATAATCAAACTTATACCCAATTTGGTGCATTCAATATTCAAGAAACAGTGCAAATGGATGGTACTAAGTTTTTACTCGGCGATGATCGCTGGGTTATGATCAGACCTTCCGGCACAGAACCCGTCCTTCGTGTGTATGCCCAGGCAGAAAATGAGAAAATGGTAAGAACTATCTTAGATGCTGTAAAAGCTGCTATTTTATAAAATTTTTACCAATGGGGTGGCTCTTCAGGCCATCCCATTGGTAAATCCTACATTTTTTTGAAGCTCTCTAAATGCTTTATTTCCGGGGGTTGAGTTTTTGTAAGGATAACCACTCCATGATGTTTACAGGTCTTCCACCTACTTTCACCAATGAACCATCATAATCAGTCCTACATTTATTTTCATGCAAATATATCCATGACCAGTGTCCATTATAACGAAATCCTTCCCCACCATAAAAGGAAGTGATATCATTGACGTGGTCATAAAAGGTGAAATATACATTTTTTGCTCCAGCCGCTTTTAATCGGTTATAAACAGGAACGACGGTTTTTTCGGCCACGGTTACTGAATCATCTTTAGAATGAACAAACCAGATGGGTACGTTCTTTATGGATTGAATCGCTTGATCTGTAATGTATTGCGATTGGTAGGCAAGGGCGCTGATGTAGCTGGCAGCAAAATAATCGGGTTGGTTCAGTATAAGCTTAAGCGCCATGTAACCTCCATTGGAACAACCGCCAACATATATTCTGTTGGGATCAATACCAGGATTTGTTTGAACATAGTTTTTTATCAAAGCCATTAATCCTTCATTATAAATGTCATTTTCCCTACCACCGGTCGTCTCCATTTTACTATTATGCATCCATGCTCCCGGACATTGAGGAGATAAAACATAAGCACCCTCAAAAATCGATTGAATTTCTATAGAGGCATAATTGACTGCCTTGTTTCCAATAAGAGGAATGGTAGGGTCAAATCCACCTTCCCCGCCACCGTGTAACCAAATAATTAAAGGAGATTTTCCTGTTTTATTTTTAGGTTCGAAGCTGGCATAAGACATAGTTAGCTGATCGTTGTATTTGAACTGTCCTTGCAGATTAAACAAATCTAACTGAGGCATTATTCTTTTGGCTTCTTTTTGCCAAATCAGATTTGATTTGTTATGAATAATGGTCAATTGATAATCAATCCAAATATTCCGCCCCTGATTATTTATTCTCATATATTGAATGGGAGAGCCAATGGTAAGCATTGGACCAACAGACAGAACAAGGGTAATATGATTTCCGGAAGCCAGTCGGTTTCCCTTCTCATCAGAAATATAGGCGATGGTTACCTCTCTTTTTCCATAAGATTGATCTTGTGGAATCTCTCCCTGTGCGTTTTTTCTATGGGCAAAAATGGTAAATTCTGCAGCTTGAGCGGTCGAAACTTGCTTTTCAAAAGGAAGCGTTACTTTATTTACTGCCGGTCCCCAATCGAATCCTTCAACATGAAGGGTATATTCACCTTGAGCATTGGCCCATGAAATAGTAGCAAATAAAATAAATAGCGTTGTTTTTAGTATTTTCATTTTTTTGTTTTTTTTAAATTCCTTACCACGTCTCCAGACCTAATAATTTCTTACCTAAATCATTCAATTCAGCTGTTTCATATTTTATTTGTTCCCAATTTCTTGGATCTCCGGGAAATGCATATCCTTCTGGAGCAATCCTGTTTTTCCACGAATGGATTCGCCATTGCCTTAAGGACTCATTTTCCTCTTCAGCGGGCATCATAGAAATGTATTGGGCTATTCTGACTTTATCTTCACTTTGGTTAGCTCTGATGCCGTGGGGTTGTAAGCTATTGAAAATCAATAAATCACCCGCATTTAATTTCACTTTTGTTGGTGTGAAACCTGCGGTATCGGGTAAAAAACGATGTCTATCAGATGGTTGGGTCAATTTCCATTGATCGTAAGTACGGTAAAGTTCAGGGATACATTGAAATCCTCCCATATTTTCATCCGTTTGGTCGGCTAATGCCAATACCCCTTGTACATTAACAGGTTTTGTCTCGGGATCATAGTCCCAATGTATAAATGCTTTATATTCATAACCTGGTCTGATGGGGAAATTTAAATTAGCGCGATCTATGGTTACCCATAATTTTTCAGTTCCCCAAATATCCACAAAGGCATCATAGATACGTTGAACTTGCCTGTTAGCCCATAAATAGGGATGATTATAACATTCAACCATACCTGTGTAAGCCAGTTCTTTCATTTTCATTTCAGCTCTTGGCTCTGTGTACCAGGTTGATTTATCGTTTGGGTCTTTTTCTTCAAATTCCCATAAAAATTCAGCCGTTTTTAATGCTTGATCTCTCGGTATTGCGTTTTCTATGACAATATATCCTTCATTTTTCCAAAACTGCCATTGCTCCTCTGTTAATACCCTTAGAAAATTGCCGTTTGAACGGTCATTCAATGTATAATGACTTCCTTTAGTCGTGGAAGGATTACCTGGTATATCCTTATGTCCATTATTGGGTACCATTGTTTGTGCCATGTCCTATTTTTTATCAAAATAAAAAACATTAAAATTAATTTATACTAAAAATAAAAATAAACAAATTTTAAGAGGTTTAAAGTGTAAAAATGCAATTCTTTATTTTAAATTTATGAAAAAATCAATATTATGAAAGGAAAACATCGCCCTATTAAATTAGGGACAAATTGTTTTCGGTTTAGTTTAATTACGGCCTTTTTGGTTGCTATTTATTCATTTCCGATGTATGCGGATTCAGGTAATTATGGGATTATTATTTCGAAAGCTGAGTCAATCGCTTTAAAGGTTAACGGTACAGTCATAGATGACCAGGGAGAAGTGGTTATTGGCGCAACCATTCAGTTGAAAGGTACCAGTGTAGGTGCCGTGACGGATGAAAATGGTAAATTTTCTATTGAGGTTCCTGATGAAAAGGCAGTTTTGATTATTTCATTTGTTGGATATGATGCCCAGGAAATTCAAGTGGGTAATCGTTCAGAAATTAACGTAAAGTTAATGTCAAATTCTACCCTGGAAGAGGTGGTTGTGGTGGGGTATAGTACCCAGAAAAAGGTAAATATGACAGGCGCTGTTTCCAGTGTCGATGGTCAGGCGCTGGAAAATAGACCAGTAAGTAATGCTGCAAACGCACTGCAAGGTCTAAGT
>CAMDWC010000220.1 GCA_945878825.1 Haliscomenobacter hydrossis DSM 1100 | reverse complement strand
ATGAAAGGTAAATAGGTTCTTGTAGGAGAAAGAAGTAACGATCCAATAGAGTGAGATTCGCCCTCAAGCAAAAGCAAATCGGTCAGTTTTTTAGAACCTGCATACACATAATTTTCGTCTATTGAAGGATCGAAAGATTCAGGATATTTAGACGCATAACTATGTTCTAAAACATCGTGTCTTGCTGAAGTCAGACCATTGCAACCTATACCAGAATTATAATTCTTTTCATAGGTTGACATGCCCGATGAGGATAAAACGACTAATTCAGCGCCCTCCTTTATATCAATATCAAAAACATCTTGTTTTCTCATTCTGGCAAAGGCAGTATATCCAATATCTGCAACCCTGACGATATCACCCACATCAGCAGTTTCTCCCCCAGCCAAATAAATATTAAAGTCCATACTCTTTAAAAAATCTGCAAAGTTTGAGGTTCCCTGAATAATAGCGGATAATACCTGCCCTGGAATAAGCTTTTTATTCCTGCCAATGGTAGAGGATAGAATAAAATGATCATAACAACCTGCGCAGGCCATATCGTCTATATTCATAACAATGGCATCCTGAACGATATTATTCCAAACAGAAATATCGTTAGTTTCCCTCCAATATAAATAGGCCAAACTTGTTTTGGTTCCAGCCGTATCAGCATGCATTATATTGCAATAATCTGCATCTCCAGCGGCAACATCGGGTATAATTTTACAAAAAGCATTAGGAAATAAACCCTTATCTAAATTTTTGATAGCATCATGAACTTCTTCTTTTGAAGAAGAAACGCCTCTTTTCTCATAATTACCTCCTGTGTTCATAGTAAATATTAAGCTATAAAGGTAAAAGTAATTTTTAGAAATCAAATATGGTTTAATTCATAAAAGCATTATATTTGAATTTATAATTTTTACCCCCTACTTTTCTGACGATGAAATATCTTAAAAGATTTTATTTACCTCTATTATCGATTGCCGGTTTAACCATCCTGTTTATATTTTCTAATGAATTACTTTTCAGCGGATTATTAAGAAAGGAGAAGCCAAATCTCTCAAAACTTGGTTATTTACCCTTAGTGATACCTACCATTAAATATGGTTTTGCTATTGACACCTTTTCTATGGCAGAAAATACCATTAAAAACGGTGAGGTCATAGGTAATGTATTAAATAATAATGGAGTAGATGCTCAAATCATTCATAATATAATGAATGATAATCAACATATTTTTAAACCGAGTAACTTCAGAGTAGGTGAAAAATATACCTTATTTAAAAGTTTAGACGGTAAGGATCTGGAATATTTGGTGTACGAACCCAATGTTTATCATTATTTTATTTTTAATTTTATTGATTCTATTGGCATTAAAAAAATAGAAAGACCCGTAACAAAGAAAATAAAAACAACATCAGGTACCATTGAGAGTTCTATTTGGAATGCAATGGCTCAACAAGGATCAAGTCCTGAATTGATTGCTAAGTTAGAAGATGCTTTGCAGTGGTCTATAGATTTTTATCATTTACAAAAGGGAGAAAAATTTAAAATTGTATATGAGAGCCATAATATTGAAGGTAAAGAGATAGGTGCTGGTCTTGTATTAGCTGCAAAATACGAAATGGAGAAGAACACTATAAATGCTATCTATTATAGTAAACCAGCTTTCAAAGGATATTATGACCTTGAAGGAAGACCATTGAATAAAGGATTTTTACGATCTCCATTACGTTTTTCACGCATTAGTTCCTACTTTAATACTTCAAGATTACATCCTATTTTAAGAAGAGTCAGACCACATTTCGGCACTGATTATGCTGCGCCTCATGGGACACCTATTATGTCTGTAGGAAATGGCGTAGTATTAGAAGCAAGATATTCTGGAGGAAATGGAAATTATGTAAAAATAAGACACGATAAACAGCATACCACACAATATTTACACATGTCGCGCATTGGACCTGGAATAAGAAGTGGTGCTCAGGTTCAACAGGGTCAAACGATTGGTTATGTGGGATCTACCGGATTGGCCACAGGTCCACATGTATGTTTTAGGTTTTGGAAAAACGGACAACAAGTGAATCATCTCAGATTATCTTTTCCTCCTCCCGAACCACTTCCTAAAGAGGAAATTCCATCATTTAATAAAGAAAAGGAAGGTATAATAGCACTACTGAACTAAATCATTAGTTCCAGGAAAAATTCTCAGGAATATCAGCAAGGGGTGGATAATGCTTTCTTTTATCCTTTATCATATTTTTCCAAATAGCATGTGAAGAGAACTTAAACAGATAGTTAGCGTCCATATTCGTTGATATCCATACATTTTCTTTCATCTCTTCCTCTAATTGACCTTTATCCCACCCAGTATAACCAGCAAAAAAACGAATATCATTAGGCTTAATAAGATCATTTTTAACCAGAAATTTCAACATTTTAAAGTCCCCACTCCAAAAAATTCCTGGACAAACAGGAACACTATCATTCAATATTGAACCCGAACTGTGTAAAAAATGAAGAGTATTCGTTTCGACGGGACCACCCTTAAATATATTTACTCCAAAAGGAGGAAAAGATTCCAGTGCATCATTAATAGATGAAATCATTGGTTTATTAAAAACAAATCCTATGGTTCCCTGATCGTTATGAGAACAAATGATCACTGCCGCACGTGTAAAATTAGGATCATCCATAAAAGGACTGGCTAATAAGACTTTACCAGTTGAAATTTTAAGGTCTTGTCTGATCATTTTAAATTGCTGTTGTTTCTATTTGCCTATCGACCTTTTTTATTAAGCCTTGAAGGACTTTTCCATTGCCCCCAACCTCTGTGAAACTATTAACACCGTCAGCAATCATATTTTGCATTGTTTGAGTCCATCTCACCGGTGCAGTTAACTGGTTATTCAAATTAAATCGAATCATGTCGGGATTTGTCTCTGGCAAACCAGTAACATTTTGATAAATTGGACAGATAGGGGAATTAAAAGTTGTATTTAAAATGGCTTTTGCTAAATGTTCAGCTGCTGAGGACATTAAAGGTGAATGAAATGCACCACCTACAGTTAAAGGAATGGCTCTTCCTCCTTCCAATTCCTTGCATTTATTCATAGCTTCGTTAACCGCTTCAAGAGAACCTGAAATAACTAATTGACCAGGACAATTATAATTTGCCGGAACTACTATACCAACCTTCACATCCTTACAAACATCTTCCACCATGGAGTCTGCTAAACCAATGATAGCTGCCATAGTTCCTGGATTATCTTCACATGATTTTTGCATAGCTAATGCACGTTGATAAACTAATTTCAAACCGTCCTCAAAAGAAATACAACGGGCGGCAACTAAAGCTGAAAATTCTCCTAAAGAATGACCAGCCACAACATCCGGGTGAAAATGTTCACCTAATAAAGCTATTTTAATAGTAGAATGAATGAATAAAGCGGGTTGAGTAACTTTTGTTTGTACAAGTTCTTCTGCTGTACCATTAAACATAATATCAGATATTCTAAAGCCAAGAATTTCATTTGCTCTTTCAAATAATTCTTTAGCTATCTCCGACGATTCATACATGTCTTTACCCATTCCTACGAACTGCGCTCCTTGTCCAGGAAAAACAAATGCATTCTTTATCATTTTTTTGCTTTATTGTTATCAGCAAAAATACAAATAAACCATTTATTCAAAGGAATAAACTTTATAAGAGTTTCGTCTATGACCCTATCCAATTCATCTTATTTTTTTGTACTTTAGTGCAAATCGACCTATCATTATAAAAATTTAACCATTTTGGATAAGCTTTTTCTATCGTCTAAAATAAATTGGATTATCCACCTCATTTTTTGGATAGTAATGTTTTCAGTTCTTCTTTTACTAAAGGAAACAAGGGAAGACCTTATTTTTAATCTAAGCAATGAATTTATAAATATTAGTTTTTATATTTTCATTGTTTATATTAATCTTCTATATCTAATACCCAAATATTTAAACCAAAAAAAAATATTTACCTATCTGTTTTTATTATTCTTAACCTGTTTCTTGTTAACACCTATAAAAACAATGGCTCTCCATCTTAAACTGTATGAATTTCCTACCTACCAATATAAATTATTTGAAAAACAAACAGGATACTTCTTCGTATTTATCGTCATTTCTGGTTTTACTACCATTGGAAATATTGTTATTGACTGGTTTGCGCAAATTACATTGAGGCAGCAACTGGAGAATAAAAACATGCAATCAGAACTACAATTTTTAAAGTCTCAGATTAATCCTCACTTCTTTTTTAATACTTTAAATAGCCTTTATTCCCTGACGTTAAAAAAATCAGATCTTGCTCCTGAAATAGTAATTAAGTTGTCTGATATGATGAGATATATGTTGTACGAGTGTAATGAAAAAAAAGTACATCTCTACAAAGAAATTCTTTATTTGCAAAATTATTTGGATTTAGAAAAATTAAGACATGGAAATTCCATAGATATTAAATTTGACATTGTTGGAAGTATAGAAAATGAACTCATCGCTCCCCTATTATTGATTCCATTTCTTGAAAATTCTTTTAAACATAATGTGAACACCTCTTTGGATACGGTTCGGTATGTTCATATAAATCTTAATGTACAAAATCAATTGCTGAACTTTTCCATTGCTAATAACAAATCATCTTCCTTATATAATATTGAAAATTTTTCTATTGTAGGAGGTATTGGTTTGGAAAATGTAAACAGGCGATTGCAACTCATTTATCCAAACAGGTTCGAATTAAACATTTTGAACCTACCACAAGAATATTGTGTAAACCTTCATCTTAAATTAACTGAGTAAATTATATAACTATGCTTAATATCTTGATAATAGATGATGAACCTTTAGCGCAGGATGTATTAGAAACCTATGTTTCGCAATTTCCCGAACTTTGCTTAGTGGCTAAGTGCCTGAATGCTATTGAGGCAAATGATTGGTTAAAGAACACTTCTATTGACCTTATTTTCTTAGATATTCAAATGCCCATGATAAGCGGGCTTGATTTTTTAAAAACTTTAAAAAATCCTCCCCTGGTCGTTATCACCACAGCTTACCCAAATCATGCCATTGAAGGTTTTGAATTAAATGTATTAGATTATTTATTGAAACCCATTTCTATGGAACGATTCATAAAAGCTATAAATAAAGGGTTTGAACTTCATCAATTAATTAAAAATCAGACCCTGGAAAAAGTTAGTACCGAGAAAGAACCTGAAGATTACTTCTTTGTAAAAGCTGACAAAAAACTAATTAAAATAAACCACAACGAAATTATATATATCGAAGGATTGAAAGATTATGTTATAATACGCATGGATAATCAAAGGGTGATTACTTTACAAACTATGAAAAGCCTGGAAGAAAAATTACCTATGCTAAAATTCAAAAGAATTCATCGTTCTTATATTGTGAATATAAACAGAATAAATGCAATATTGGGAAATATGGTGGAGGTTATTGAAAAAAATATACCCAAGTTACTTCCCGTTGGACAAAATTACAGAGACGATTTACTGGATATCATAAATAAAAATCGCCTGTAACGTTAAGCTACAGGCGATTCACTAAAAAA
>CAMDWC010000219.1 GCA_945878825.1 Haliscomenobacter hydrossis DSM 1100 | reverse complement strand
TAACTTTCAAACCATTATCTAAAGTAAATCGGTCAAACTGAATTTGTGTTTGCCCGAAAACAGCAGAAGATACAAGTAAAAGCAAAGCGCTTAGAAATTTTTCCATGATATCGTTTTATAATTTAGTATTATTTCGCATAAATACAATTAAAAGTTCAATTATGTTTCATTTTTTTTGGAAAACAAAACAACTATTTTACCTAAATTTACCTTCATATTCAAATAAAATAAGTACTCCATTATGAAAAAACAGGTCATTTTTATTACCGGAACTTCCTCAGGACTGGGAAAGGCCATTGCAGAATTATGTAATGAAAATGGACATATTGTTTACGGAAGTTCAAGAAATCCACTGGCAGAAAACCCTTCTTTTAAGGAACTTAAAGTAGATGTTACCGATCAGCAGAGTGTTCAAAATTCCGTAAATTATATTTTAGAAAAGGAAGGCAGAATAGATGTAGTTGTAAATAATGCAGGGTTAGGTATTATTGGACCCATCGAATATCTTGATGTTGCAGATGTTAATAAGGTTTGGCATACCAATGTGAATGGGTTATTGCATGTTTTACAAGCTGTTCTCCCTTCCATGAGACATCATAATGTAGGTAAAATAATAAGCATAAGTTCTATCGCTTCAGTCATTGCTCTACCTTTCAGAGGTGTTTATTGTGCAAGTAAAGCCGCAGGAGATAAGATTATTCAATCTTTAAGAATGGAATTATCCCAAACAAATATTAGCTGTTGTTCCATTCAAGCCGGTGACATTAGAACATCAATCAACGAAAACAGATTAAAAGTTAAGGATTTAGAAGATCCATTTTATGCTGATATTGTAAAAAGGACGAACCAACACATTGACGAAGAAGTTAATAAAGGCATGAGCGCCCAAGCGGTAGCCTTAGAAATCTATCGTTTGTTAAGCCATGAAAAATTACCCATTTCTTATGTAGTGGGCAAACCCCTCCAAAAATTATCCCTATGGATAAAAAGAATTGTTTCTGAGAGCGTATTTGAAAAAATTATTGCGTCTTATTCCAAATAGGTTAAAAGAATCTTTTTCGTTGGATAATCCAGCTTAGGAGAAAAGAAACCGACGTGGCAAATACAATGATAACAGGCAGGGCAAAGGGACTTTTTGATAATGGAAGGGGCACATTCATTCCAAAAAAAGAAGCGATTAAGGTAGGAACGGCGAGAAAAATAGTGACTAAGGTAAGTCTGTGAATAGTTACATTCATATTATTTGAAATAATGGAAGCATAAGTATCCATGGTTCCTGAGAGAATGTTTGAATAAACATTAGCCATTTCCAGGGCTTGACCATTATCTATAATAATATCTTCGAACAAATCCATTTTTTCTTCTTCACTTCGAATAGATAAAAAATCTACCCGTTTCATTTTCATCATAAGCAAATCATTAGCGCTCAATGAATTGAGCATATAAACTAAGGATTTTTCAATACTTAAAAGTTGCTTCAACTCCTTATTTCTACTGGCATGATAAAGCTCCCTTTCAATTAAATTTCTTCTAAGATCTAATTTTTTCAAACAAGTAAGGAATCGATACACGTTTTGCTCAAGGAGAAGAATAATAAAAAATATGGCATCAGATGGATCAAAGTTTCTTATTTTGTTTTCAATAAATTTATCTAAAACAGGATTATCCGCCACGGTGATGGTGAAAACGTGTTCTGGAGAAATAATTATACCTATAGGAACAGTAATATAAATAGCGTCATTTTCTTCCTCCGAAGTATTAAGAATGGGAGCATTTATTAAAATGAGCCGGCAGTCACCTTCTACCTCAAACCTGGATCTTTCATCTACGTCAAGAGAATCTACCAAAAAATCTAATGGAATCTCAAACTGTACCGACGTTTTTTCCATTTCATCGGTAGAAAAAGGGGGTTTAATATTTACCCAACAACCTGGTTCCGGATGCTGAATTTCAGTAAGGAGACCATCAACCTTTACGTAAAAATGAACCATAGCAGGAAATTGATAATTCTTATTGAACGTTATTAAAACCGATATGCAAACTTAGCTATTTTAGATTAAATAACGGTAACAATAACTTTAATCCATCCTTAAAGTTCTTACAGGAGAAATGCGGGTAATTAGCCAGGTTGGAAGAATTAGGAATAAGACGATAACCAAAATGGTACCCAGGTTAAGGAATAAGATATGACTAAAATTTATAAGAATGGGGGCTTCGTTTAAGTAATAATTTTCTTCAGAAAGCTTTATAAAATGACCATATTTTTGAAGTAAACAAATACTCACCCCAATAATATTTCCCCAAAACATACCTTTACTTGCAATAATACCTGCATAGAACATAAAAATTCTGCGGATACTCCAATTAGAACTACCCAGACTTTTTAGAATCCCTATCGTTCTGGTCCTTTCTAACATTAAAATCAGGAGGGCCGTCACCATATTAATGATAGCAACAACAATCATGAGTGACAATATGACCACCTCATTAATATCTTGCAAAGAAAGCCATTCAAAGATTTCAGGAAGTTTGTCCCGTATGGATTGCACATTTAAATCAGGAGGTAACACATTACTATAAATCACCTCCGCCCAATAATCTATCTTGCTAATATCGTCAATAAACACTTCATAACCACCAATTTGGTTATCCTCCCAACCTTGCAATTGTTGAACTTTTCTTATATCGACTATAGCAAATTTACTATCGTATTCTTCCAGGCCCGTTTTATAAATGCCAGAAATTTTAAAATTCCTTTTTAGCATGGTACCATTTTTCACAAAAAATAGCCTGAAGTTATCCCCTGTTTTTAATGAAAGCCTGCTGGCTGTTTGCTTGGAAATGATGATTTGGTTAGATGCCTCTTCTTTTGGGAAAGTAATAATATCTCCCTCTTGAAGGTAAGTTTTAAAAAACTGCCAATTAAAATCGGAACCAATACCCTTTAAAAAAATGCCATCTAAGTCATTTTTGCCTTTAACAATACCAGGTTGTATGGCATACACCTGAACCGCCTTTACACCTTTCATGTTTTTAAGCACAGGGTAAAAATTCTGATTATCCTCAATGGGATCTATTTCCAATAAATTTTGATGAACATTGGCAGCGTTGATATGTAAATGTCCCCAAAAGCCAAATATTTTACTACTTATTTCTGATTTAAATCCTGTAATTAATGCGGTAGTTACAATCATTACCGCAATACTCAAAGCCACGGCAAGCGAAGCTATGCGAATAATGATACTGGCAAACGACTTTTCTTTCCCGTTTGAAATACGCATGGCTAATTTAAACTCCCACCTCATTCTGATTGATTGTATAATCCGACAATATAGGCAGGAATACAGACAAAAAAAAATGACCCGCCTGTAAAGTACAAGCGGGACATTAAATATTACTCCCAGTTAAATTTTTAGTTCATGATAATTAAATTATCATTTCGTAAACTTAAATATTTATCCAACCGCGTGTATTAACTGTCATCTGCAAAGGTGACCAAAGTCCTTAAATGGGTGATGTAATTAAATTTTCAATGAAATAATTGCCGTAACAATTCCGTCTCCTTTGTATGAATTAAAATAAATAATAGAATCATTAATTTGCTGTAAACCTCTAAAACTAATACCCTTGTCCTTGAAAAAAAAGGAAACATCCTCATTTATCAATTGATTATAAAAAAACCCAGATCCTAGATCAATCCATATATTACCAAGGTTATCTTCCTTTATGGGAAAAAGGCCTCGTGCATAAATATTGGGATTTCTTATTTCTTTAAAAATCTGAAAATTATCCTTAATATCATCGTAAACTGTAACATTATCCAAATATTTCAACCATACTCTTTTATTTTTGTCAACATAAATATTGACAACACTATCTAGGTAAATAGATTTTTTATTAAAAAAGATTTTATTTTGAATATTACTTTCTTTGTCAATAAGCAAAACATTATCATTTTCCAAACGCAAAAAACATTTCTCAGCATTTCCTGTAAATTGAATAAAATCTTTTATTTCAATTTCCGGTAACATTGTGATATCTGTAATAATTCCATTTTTATCTAATTTGAAATAAGTATTCTTTGAAATGGCATGCCAATTTCCTCGTTCAGCTGGAAAAATAGTCTTGATCTTAATATTGGAAATTTTAAATTTCTTCTCCCATTTTTCATTGTTGTTCACATAAAAAAACCCATTTTTCTTAATCAGTGCAACCTGATTATCAAAAGTAAAAAAATTGACCAAGTCCGATTCTATATTTTCAATTTCTTTACTCAAAGGTTGCCAAGTTCTTAAAAGTGGATTAAAACTAATCACTTTAAGATTTACCCTAAGACCTTTTGGGGGAGGATAATCTCTATATCCAACTAAATAAATACCTCCTGATGAATTTTTATAAATTTCTTTAAAGGAATAATCTGGAATACCCAGTTGTGAATAGGACATGTATTCATATTTATTCCCATCATATAAAACAAGTCCGTTTGTCAATAATATCCATGCTCTGCCGAATTCATCAAATTCAAAATCCTCCATATTATTAAGACGAATGGATATTTCATCTTTAATACATTGAGAAGAATATGTCGGTTTATTATTAATAATTTGTGCAAAAGAGGAAAAAAAAGAGATAATACTTAGGAATAAGAAAATAAAAATTTATTCATTTTGATAAAAATTTATATTGAATAGCTACCTCATTTAAATATTTAGCACCAATGGGAATCTTTATCTCATCTAATTCAAGCCAGGATTCCTTTGTATTAACTTTACTAATCTTGTGTTTATTAACAGCAAAGTTTCTATGTATTTAAATTAAGGGACTATTTGTCTTATATTCATTTATTATTTTAATCAGTGAGTTTTTAATGGCAATTCTTTTATTATTAAAATGATACACACAATAATTACCATCAACCTCTATATATAATAAATGGGTCCACTCCATTTTAATCAATTGATTATTATCTTTTAAAATAAAAGTTGGACTTACTCTGTTTCTGTCAATTTTATCTAATACACTGCTCAGGGTAAACTTATCAAAAGGTTTAACTAAAAAATAACTTTCATCGTTATGAAGAGATTCATTATAAATTTCTTCACTAGGAAATGCGGTAATAAATATAACTGGAATGTTTAATTCTTTAAAGTTTTTTGAAATTTCGATGCCATTTAAACCTTTACCCAGGTGAATATCGATGAGCGCAACGTCACAACTATTATTGTCTAACCAATGTGGTACTTCTGCTGCTGAATTACAATGCCCAACAAAAAGGTGAGCAGTTTCAGATATAATTGCCTCCAATCGGGTGGCAAAAAGTAAATCGTCCTCAATAATTAAAACATCCATATTTTAAAAATACCATTCACAATAATCCATTAAATAGCTTCAAAATAACTATTTTTACCCATAAATAATTGGAAAATGGATTTTTTATCAGAATTGAAATGGAGAGGAATGTTACAAGATGTAACACCTGGTTTGGAAGACTATTTGAAAACAGAAAAAGTTACCGCTTATATAGGTTTTGACCCCACCGCTCCTTCCCTGACTATCGGGAATTATGTTCAGATTATGCTACTTACCTTATTACAAAAATACGG
>CAMDWC010000218.1 GCA_945878825.1 Haliscomenobacter hydrossis DSM 1100 | reverse complement strand
ACTAAATGAACCTCCGTTCTGAAATAAAAAGAAGTATGTGGATTAATTAGTAGTAACGGATACCCATTTTTTGTTAATTCTGGCGCAATGGCAAATCCATTTGAACCTGCTGGCTCCTGTTCCCATTCAGGTATTTCAGGCACATGATAACCCATACCATTTCCCTCGTAAAAATCTTTGATTCCCTGAATTGGAATAATTGTAATGTTTCCTCCTATACTTCCCTCAGTAAATAATAAAGGCATCCAGGGCTCAAATCTTTGTATGATTTTGGGTTTTATATTTGGATTTTTATGCAGATAATAATTAATCCCCGAGGCAAACCCGTCCAATAAAGCTTTTAACCAGGTAGGAGAACGTAAATAATTATTTTTCGCAAGCAGGGTATCTGCATACATTCTTGCTCGTGCGTCCTGATAAAAATAATTTTCGCCTAAGGATTCGGATAGTTTGCCCAATGCATCTAAATAATTTTCCTCCACCCGATTAAAATCGTCCTCACATTGGGTGTACATTAATCCAAAAACTACATCAGCGTCGGTTTTACCATAAATGTGCGGAACACCATAATTATCTCTGATGATCGTTACATTTTTTGCCTTATTTTGCCATTCATCAATTTCAGCTGTGGAGAATGACTGTCCAATGGAATAATTACATTTTAGAAGTAATAGGATTAAAATCAGTTTGTGCATGATGCCATATTTTATTATTTTTGAATTTAGGTAAAATATATTAATTATGAAAGTTTCCAGGGCAATTTTATCCGATTTACCCAATATCAGCATATTAACCAATAATGCCTATCGTGGCGAAGAAGCAAAAAAAGGATGGACTTTTGAGTCTGATTTTATTGAAGGGGATAAAAGAACAGATGAAAATGACCTTTTTTTGCTGTTTTCTAATGAAAAGGCAGTATTCCTTGTTTCAAAAAATGATATGGAAGTGATCACTGGCTCAGTTTATCTGGAAGTGAAAAATGATAATTTGTACATGGGAATGCTATCTGTTGAGCCTATGCTTCAGGGAAATGGTATTGGAAAGCTATTAGTGTCAAATGCTATTCAATATGGACAATCTCTTGGTTTGGAAAAATTGCAGATTCAGGTTGTCCATCTTCGGCATGAACTTATTTTGTGGTATGAAAAATTAGGATTTATTACATCAGATAAGATAATTCCTTTCGAGGTACCCTTAGAATTTGGCAAACCTAAAGTTCCTCTTCATTTTATTGAAATGTATCGTACATTATAAAACGAATATCCTTTGAAATGGACTATTTCACTATATTTACAGAATAAATATATATGAATGCAAAAGAGTAAAGAAGATATTCAAAAGGAAAAGGATGAATTTTTGCGACAATTTGTTCCTCCTACGGGAAATATCTGGGGTTGGAAATTCTCCCTTTTCGGTTTGGGACTTATTCTATTTTTAAGTCTTTGGTTGGCTTGGCTACATTACAAAAGAGGCGTTCCCGTAGGTTTTGATGAACAAAAAATGGAGGTAAATCCTATGGTTTTACCTGAAAAATCAGACACCATTAAATATGATTAATTCGCTTTCTTTTTACAAATATCAAGGAGCTGGAAATGATTTTGTGATGGTTGATAACAGAATACCAGCCCCGTTCGATTTTAATACACCTGATTTTATAGCTCATTTATGTCACAGAAATTTTGGAATAGGTGCAGATGGTTTTATTTTACTGGAAGATGATGATGTTGCTGATTTTAAAATGCGCTATTTTAATGCAGATGGAAATGAAGGTTCTATGTGCGGTAATGGGGGTAGATGTATTGTTGCTTTTGCCAATGATTTGAATATTATAAAAAAGGAAGGTTCTTTTAAGGCAACCGATGGCATTCACCTTTTTAAAGTCCACGATAACCATCATAATGCCATTTCCTTAATCGATGTAACGAAAATTGAACTAAAACCAAATGGTTATTTCATAGATACAGGTAGTCCTCATTGGGTTGAATTTGTTCCAAATTTAGACGGTTTTGATGTCTATAATGAGGGAAAAAAAATACGATTAGATCCAGTTTTTGGCGAAGGAGGAACCAATGTAAATTTTTTGGTCGATTCTGAAAATGGATTGGAAATAGCCACTTTTGAAAGAGGTGTAGAAGGGGAAACATTGGCCTGTGGAACAGGTGTTACCGCCGCGGCCATGGCTTATTATCTTAGTAAAGGCTGGCAAGTAGATAAATTTGAAGTGAGTATAAAGGCTAAAGGTGGAATTCTTCATGTTAGTTTTAAACCTAATCATGAAAGTGAATTTACCACATTTACAGAGGTATGGCTTTCTGGACCTGCTAAACAGGTTTTTAAAGGAGAGTTTTTATTTGATTAGTCTTTAATATTTTTGGATATTTAAGTAGGATATAACTAAATAGTTTCTGAGAATAAAATTAATTTGTTAGTTCCTTTTAAATTAAAGAGTTGCATTATCACCTGTATCAGTTTGACTATTTCCCTTAGATAAATCACCATTTTTCTCCATTTTATCTATTCTTGCAGATAATTTATCATTTTTAAATTTATCGTAATCTTTTCTTGCAGGTTGAGGAGTTTTAGTAGTTGGTTTAAGAATGCTTTCATAGTTTTGGTAAAGTACAATGTTCATGCCAGATCCTTTGGTTGAATTAAAAACAATACCATCTCTTCTATCTTTCCTTACTCTTGCTTCTATTTCTTTTGGTCGTTTATCTACCATTATAGCCAATTCTCCAGCTGTGCAATCTACTAAATCACCTCCACTAACATCAAATTCAATAATCTCCACGGCTGGCAGATTTTCAGGATTTTTATTTTCTAAATCATCAAATTGGTCTCTTTCATGTGATGCTAATTCTGCAAAACAAGTTTGTTTATTGCTTGCTACATAAAATCCTCCACCAAATCTTCCATCAGGGTTTTCAGGATATCTATCAATTTTTTCAATAATTTTTCCACCAGCAACTTTATTTGTGGTTGTATGATATGCTTTTTTTATTCCTTTATGTTGTTCCATTGGAATTTTAGTTGCATCAATTTTTTCGATACCTATCGAAGCTGACCAAAATGGACTTTCTATAAACTCCTGATCAAATTCAATACCTTTAAATTTAGAAATATGTTGGCTATCCTTCTCATCTTCTTGCCTTTTTCCAAAATTAACTTTATCCTCTTCTGTAATCGGATTTTCTTCCTCAAAATGATCAATTTTATTTTCAGCTTTCCAGGTATCCCACTCTTTTTCTTCACTGCTTTTCTTCGGTTTTGGTTTTTCTTTACTGCTTTTCCCCCCAACTTTTTGAACTACCCCTTTTCTCTGAACTGAGTTTTCTGTCCTATAATCCGAAAGAGAAAAGGGTTTCATTTGTAAAGCCCTTGCGCCCATTACATCAGCTTCCTTTTCTAATCCCTGGTCATCATTAATGGGCACTTTAGCCTTCATCATGGTCGTTGGTTGCACTTTTCCTTGCTTCTGCTGCACAACATGCCATGCCTCATGAGGTAAATGTTTTTCCTGGCCTGAGGCAATGTGTATATCTGTTCCCTGAGCATAAGCATGCGCATTTAATTGGGCAGGTTTATCAGAATTATAATGAACTTTTACATCATCCATAGACAAACCAGAGAGATTTTCGACGCCACTCTTTAGACTATCTGGTAATCCGGAATTATTTTTTTTAAGCTGAAAAGGAAGCTGCCTTTGTTGGTTATATGCTGTTGCTAAAGATTGCAGTTGAATTAATTTTTGATTGTTTGGACTATCATCGGCCATTTTTTGAATGGCCATTAATCTTTGATTAGGATTATGCTGAAATTCTTTCGATTTTAATTGTGCTGGGTCATCCATGCTTGATTGCATGCCCTCATTGGTAGGAGCGAGTTGTCTATTCCAATTTTGGAAACCCTGAGTGTTTTCGTTGGCTTTTGCCTGCTTAACATGTAAACTTTTTGATCCAACCATGGAATTTTTTAATCGTTAAACAGGTTAATTATTGTTAAAAATAATAATTTTTTTTTATTTTTCAAAATCAAAAAACTTTATATTAAAACTTGTTAAGATTTTTAATAATTCCACGAAGTTCGTTTCCTTATTTATTTTAATTTTACTCCAAAATTAATAAAATGGAAATTAATCTTATATCTGATACTGTAACCAAGCCTACACCGGGAATGTTGGAAATGATGTGGAGTGCCAAAGTAGGAGATGATGTTTTTAAAAGTGATCCTACAGTTAACTTTCTTGAAGAAAAAACAGCAGCTATGTTTGGCATGGATGCAGCCCTGTTTTGCCCATCTGGTACCATGACCAATCAAATAGCTATCAAATTACATACCCGACCTCTTGATGAAATGATCTGCGATGCAACTTCCCATGTATTTCAATATGAAGTAGCAGGTTATGCTTTTCACTCGGGAATTGGTGTAAATCTAATAGAAGGAAATTATGGTAAAATTACTGCTGATCAGGTTCAAGAGGCTATCAAAAGTCCTGCGGATTGGCTACCAAAATCAACGTTAGTAGTTTTGGAAAATACCACAAATAAAGGTGGTGGAAATTACTATACCTTAAATGAGATCATTCCCATAAAAAATGTTTGCAATAATTCGGGGCTTAAATTACATCTCGATGGTGCCAGATTGTTTCATGCCTTAGTTGAAACAGGGGATTCAACAAAAAATTATGGAGATGTTTTTGATAGTATCTCTATCTGTTTGTCAAAAGGCTTGGGCGCCCCTGTAGGATCTTTACTTATAGGAAACCAACAGTTTATCAATGAGGCAAGAAGAATTAGAAAGGTGATGGGTGGAGGAATGAGACAGGCAGGATTCCTGGCCGCAGCAGGTGTTTATGCTTTGGATAATCACGTAAATCGTTTAAAAACAGACCATTTTAATGCTAAAGAAATAGCGGAATGTCTAGAAAAACTGGATTATGTAAAGTCAGTAAAGCCTGTAAAAACTAATATTATTATATTTGACTTACAGGATTCGTGGACTGCGAATGTATTTCTGGAAAAATTAGCTAAGAATGGAGTTAAAGCTTCTGCATTTGGACCTAAAACAATAAGATTTGTTACCCACCTGGATGTATCTGATGTAATGATTCAGAAAGTCAAAAATATCCTGGAAAGTATAAGCGCTGATTAAAATGACTCTTCATTAAGCCTTTAATCCAAGTCCCTTTTTCTTTTATCTATCTCGTCGCGAATGGTAGCCGCTTTTTCATAATTCTCTTCTTCTAAAACTTGTAAAAGCATATTTTGGAGAGACTCCAGAGAATATGTGCTTAGAGAACTTTGTTTGTCCTTACCAGGCTTTTCCTCCATTTCATCATCGCTCTCTTCCTCAATTTCTGTTTGTGTACTTTCGTCAAGTTCAACGCCTGCAGTGTCCAGGATAAATTCGTAAGTGAAAATAGGGCATTGGAATCTTACAGCAAGGGCAATAGCATCGGAGGTTCTTGAATCAAGTTCTATGATTTCACCCTCCCTTTCACAGATAAGCCTTGCATAGAAAATTCCGTCTAATAAATTATTAATGATAATTTCCTTTATTTCAACTTTGAATGCCTCCAGGGTTTGCTTAAATAAATCGTGAGTAAGAGGCCTGTTAGG
>CAMDWC010000217.1 GCA_945878825.1 Haliscomenobacter hydrossis DSM 1100 | reverse complement strand
TACATATTGTAACATCCATTGTTCCTCAGGATGAATTATCCAGTATTCCCTGACCAGGGAAGCTTGATAGGCCTCAAATTTCTCATGCATTTCAATCTGTCGATTACTGGGAGATAATATTTCAACAACAAGGTCAGGTGCACCTTTTATCCCTGATTTTTCTAATTTTAACAAATCGCAAATGACACCTAGATCGGGTTGCACTACTGTATTGTATATATTTCCTTTTTTACCCACAGGAAGTCGGACATCAAAGGGAGCAACGAAATAATAGCATGGTTTACCTTTGAAATAGTTATAAAAGCAATTGCTAATATCGTTACTCAGAGAATGATGAGGTGTATTTGGCGCACTCATAGGGAATATCTTCCCCATGATGATTTCCACACGCTCCTGAAACTGCCATTTCATATAGTCTGAATAACTATATTCAAAAGAATCTTCATTCAATTGGTCAAGCTGGGTAATCTCCGGAAATTTATATTCTTTCATTTCCAATGGGCTAATGGTTTATAATCAGCTACTTCGACAAATAATTCTGGAAAAATGACTGATTCAATTCGAGATAAATTTTCATATTTTTTATGCAGCTCAAATTTCAAATTATCATTCAATACATATTGTAACATCCATTGTTCCTCGGGATGAATTATCCAGTATTCTCTAACCAGGGAAGCCTGATAGGCCTCAAATTTCTCATGCATTTCAATTTGCCGATTACTGGGAGATAAAATTTCGACAACAAGGTCAGGTGCACCTTTTATCCCTGATTTTTCTAATTTTAACAAATCGCAAATGACACCTAGATCGGGTTGCACCACAGTTTTGTAAACATTTCCTTTTTTGCCCACAGGAAGTCGGACATCAAAAGGAGCAATAAACAAAAAGCAAGTTTTCCCTTTGAAATAATTATTAAATCCAACTGCTATTTCAATAGATAAGGACAGATGCGGCGTATTTGGCGCACTCATAGGAAATATCTTCCCCATGATGAGTTCCACGCGCTCATGAAACTGCCAGGTCATATAGTCTGAATAACTATATTCAAAAGAATCTTCATTTAACTGATCGAGACGGTATATTTTCGGAAAATCATATTCTTTCATTTTGATTTTTTTCTAAATGTATAGGATATTAAATTAGAAAACCTAATTAAGCACAATTATTTAAGGACAGTTTACAAAGTGTATTTTTTTAAAAAATAAAAGGGAGACTTTGCAGCCACCCTTTTAAAATATAATATTTGAGGAACGATTCTTACCTGGCGTAAGAGACGGCTCGTTTTTCGCGGATAACCGTGACTTTTATTTGCCCGGGATATTGCATGTCGTCCTGTATTTTTTGGGAAATAGCAAAGGCTAAATCATCTGCATTGCTATCGCTTACTTTATCACTTTCAACAATAACGCGGAGTTCACGTCCTGCTTGCATGGCATAAGCTTTTTGCACCCCTTCGTGAGACATGGCCAACTCTTCCAATTCACCAATTCTTTTCAGATAACTTTCCAAAATTTCTCTTCTGGCGCCTGGTCTGGCACCTGATATGGCGTCACAAGCCTGAACTAGGGGAGAAATGATATTATTCATTTCCACTTCGTCGTGGTGAGCACCTACAGCATTACAAATAACGGCATGTTCCTTATACTTTTCGCATATTTTCATACCCAAAATAGCGTGTGAAAGTTCACTTTCCTCCTCGGCTACTTTTCCTATATCGTGTAATAGACCGGCTCTTTTTGCCATTTTCACCTGATTAGGATTAAATCCAAGTTCAGAAGCCATGATAGCACAAAGGTGGGCTGTTTCGATGGAGTGTTTCAAAAGGTTTTGACCATAAGAAGAACGGAAACGCATTCTACCAACCTGTTTGATTAAATAGGGGTCGAGACCGTGTATATCGAGTTCAATAACGGTGCGTTCACCAATCTCAACGATTTGCTCATCGAGTTGCTTTCTTGTTTTAGCCACCACCTCTTCGATTCTGGCAGGGTGAATTCTACCGTCAGCCACTAATTTTTTCAATGAAAGTCTGGCAACCTCGCGGCGAATAGGATCGAAACTAGAAATAACGATAGCTTCCGGTGTGTCATCTACGACAAATTCAGCCCCTGTAGCGGCTTCCAGTGCACGAATATTCCTTCCTTCTCTACCAATAATTTGTCCTTTGAGATCATCAGATTCAAGATTGAAGACAGAAACGGTGTTTTCGATAGTATATTCAGCACACATACGTTGAATGGTCTGAATAACAATTTTCTTTGCCTCTTTACCTGCGTTTAACTTAGCTCTTTCAATAGAATCTTTAATGATTACCATTGACTCGTTTTCAACTTTTGCTTTAACGGCCTCAAGAAGCATATCTTTAGCTTCTTGCTCACTCAATAGGGATATTTTTTCTAATTCCTTAATCCTGATTTCATTCGCAGCATCCAGTTCTTCTTTCTTTTTAGAAATAATCTTTAATTGCTTTTCTAGATTTTCTCTAATGATGGAGAGGTCGAGATCTTTTTGCTCAATTTCCAATTTAAGGGTTTCGATATTTTTTGCTTTGGTATTTAAACGTTCTTCGACTTGATTGAAATTTCCCTCCAGGGCTTTCATTTCAATTTCTCTTTCCTTCAGTTCTATCATTTGAGTCGCCTTGTGACTTTCAAATTGACTTTTCAAGGAATTGAAATTGTCTTTTGCCTCTTGAATTTTACGTTGTTTAATACGTTCATTTTTAACTTCCGACTGATCTAAAAGCTTTTCGGCTTTCAGTTCAGCGTCATCTAAAATTCGTTTTGCATTAAGTTTTGCCTCTTTAACTTCAAGGTCAACCTGCGCATTTAAATCGTTTACTTTGTTTTTTCTTTGAATATTCAGCAATAATCGAGCGCCAAAAAAACCTATTATAGTGCCAACTACTGCCAATATTATTCCTGTTCCAATGTCATTCATAGTGGTAAAATTCTTTAATAATGAACAAAAAAAACACCCGGTTAAAACATCCGAATATTTTGATTTACCAGAACAACTATTTTATTTGTGGAAATATTTCGAGATAAAGGAACAAACACCCTATGGCCGGAGTGCAAATGCAAAGAGTGATTCCAGCAAGCTCGATTTATTAAATGTAAAACCTAAAATGCTATCGATATTTAGCGACAGCAGGTATATATTTATTTCCACATTGGACAGTAATTCCGGGGTGTTTTTCAGACACCTCAACTTTTTGCTCCAACCTTTAAAAGCGCTATTTAACCTGGTTATTTTCGTAAATAAGCACCTAATTCAGATTGATAAGCATTTAATAAATTTTCAATAATAGTATCTACTTCTTTGTCTTGAAGCGTTTTCTCCAAATTTTCGAAGGTATAACTAACTGCATAGGAACGTTTTCCTTTGCCAAGTTGTTTTTCGTTTTCATAAACATCAAACAGATTTATTTGAGCAATCTGTTTTTTGCCTAATTTTTTAGCAGTGCTCACAATATCGGAAAATTTAATTGAATTATCAACTATTAAAGCTAAATCTCTCCGAATACTTGGAAATCGACTTATTTCCTTAAACTTAATTCTTTGATTTACCGTTTTTTGCAAACAAATATCCCAATGAAACTGGGCATAAAATATTTCTTCTCTTAAACTAAAAGATTGAGTGAGTTTTAAACTCAATTTTCCAAAACTGACATATATTTTACTACCTTGTTTTACATTTATTCCATATTCGAAGGGCGCTTCATCTTGAAAAACCTCTTCTTCCAAACCTTGAATACCAAGTCTGGCAAGTACGGAAAAAACAATACCTTTAAGGCTATAAAAATTTGATTTTTCTTGCCCGGTGTGGTTCCAGTTCTCAGTATGCTGGTCTCCCGAGAGAAATAAAGTTAAATGACTAGTCTCTTTTATACTTTCTGGTGTCTGAATATAAGATTTACCCCATTCAAAAAGTTTAACATTATTTTGCTGCCTGTTTTGGTTATGCAAAATAACTTCAAGACCGCTCATCGCCATCTCAGGTCGCATAATATCGAGCAGGGCATGGGAAGTATTATGAATAAAAACGAGTTCCTCTTCTTTGATATTCCAGCTATTTGTTTTGTAGTAAGCTGATTGGGACAAAGAAACAGCCATCATTTCACTACATCCTATGCCTGTTAAAAGTTCTGATATTAAACTACTGATTTGATTTCTATCGGGTTTTGGCGCCGAACTTAAGGTGGTTCTCATCGAATCGGAAAAGGGGACCCGGTTGAAACCGTATATCCTTAATATTTCTTCTACCAAATCTGCCGGCCTCAATACGTCCGATTTATTTTTTGGAACATTAACGGTGCACATTTCATCATTTTGGAAAATGGGGCCCATGTCCAGCAGACTTAAAATATGGATGATTTCATCATTGGTAATGGGTGCACCGGTCAATTCTCTGACGTATTGGAATAATAGGTCTATTTTTACTGGAGAGGTAGGATGAGTGTAAATATCGGTTATTTCGGATGCAATGTCAGCATTCGCCAGTTCCTGGAGTAGTAAGGCAGCTCTTTTAAGTGCGAAGACCGTTATTTCCGGATCGCTACCTTTTTCATAAACTTTCGCAGCATCCGTTCTCAAATTATGCCGCATGCTTGTTCGACGAATCGATTTTGCTTGAAAATGAGCAGACTCCAGAAAAATATCCGTAGTATCAGCTTGTACTCCGGAATGTAAGCCACCGAATACGCCGGCAATACACATCGGGTAATCATCGCCACCACAAATGATTAATTCCTCACCCGTTAATTTTCTTTCCTGCGAGTCTAAGGTTAACATTTTCGTACCTTCTGGTAAGGTTCGAACAGTAATTTTACCTGAAGGAATGGCTTTTAAATCGAAAGCGTGGAGTGGTTGTCCAAGTTCGTGTAAGACATAATTCGTTACGTCTACTACATTATTAATGGGCCTTACACCGACGGCTTTCAACTTTAGTTTCAACCATTCGGGAGATTCAGCTATTTTTATATTCTTTAAAATGATACCTGAATACCTTGGGCATAAATCACTATCGGCGATAGAAATTTCCATGGGTTTAACGGAAAGGGTAGATTTGAAGTTTTCTACGGAAGGCCATTTAAGTCGGCCATGATAGTTATGATGTACTGTTAACCCTGCATATAAATCTCTGGCAACCCCTAAATGACAGGTAGCGTCAGACCTGTTTGGGGTAAGATTCACTTCAAAAACAGTATCAGAAGCTAAATCAAAATAGGTAGCTGCCTCCAAACCTATGGGTGTATCAGCAGGTAAAACCAATATTCCGCTATGATCCAGGCCCATGCCAAGTTCATCTTCGGCACAAATCATGCCTTGAGAAAGTTCGCCTCTAATTTTACTTTGTTTAAGGGTTATGGGTTCACCATCTGAGGGGTAGAGGGTGCTGCCTACTTTAGCCACTAACACTTTTTGACCGGCAGCAACATTCGGAGCACCACATACGATGGACAAAGGAATTTCACCCCCAATATTAACAGTTGTCAGTGATAATTTATCTGCATTGGGGTGTTTTTCGCAGGTAAGCACCTCACCAACGACCACGCCTTTCAAGCCGCCCTGAATGGATTCCACTTCTTCCATTCCTTCTACTTCGAGCCCAATGTCCG
>CAMDWC010000216.1 GCA_945878825.1 Haliscomenobacter hydrossis DSM 1100 | reverse complement strand
TCTGGTACGGGAACACCTAATGATTTAGCTAAACAATTATTGAAAAATTTTTCATCGGCACTCCACCAGAAAGGATTATTTATGACGGCAGTACCTTGTAATGCCGCATTTTTTAAGTAGGCTCTATAAAAAGGAACATCTTGAGAAATACGGTCAATGATTACAGAATATTCCGTCTCCCTTCCTTGCAATAATTTATCAATACGAACAGATTCAGCTATATTTTTACCTAGTTTTTCATTCACCCGTGCTACAAAAGCCTCAGGAAATGAATTCTCCATGCCGTATAAAATACCGATTTTTTTCATAGCGTAAATTTATTTTCTCATTGAAAACAACCCTTACATTGAATTCAACATTCAAAAAATCAAATATTCCCTCCGTTAAAAAATGAAATCCAATGATATTTAGAAAGGTAAATCTTCTGCTTCTGCTGACGATAATCCCGAAGAGGTTGAAGTAGGGAAAGACGAAGGAGTATTATCAAAACTACCTGAGGCATTGCCACTTGGTGCCGCCGAAGGAGACGAGCTATTACTTGATTTTTCAATACGCCAGGCATTCAGATTGGTAAAATATTTGTCCTGCCATTGTCTGCCTCTCAAATCAAAAGAAACCTTTATGATTTCTCCTTCCTGAAATTGATTTAATAGATCACATTTATCTTGAACAGATTGAAATTTTACGAACTGAGGATAAGTTTCCATTGTTTCTATTACAAATTCTCTTGTTCTGAAACTACCTGTTCCTTTAACTTCCATGTCATAAGCTTTGACAAGTTTTCCTTCAATTTCGAATCCGGCCATGATATTTTTTTTACAAATTTAGCTCAAATTTACTTATTTACACTAAAATATATTTTAGTTGCTGCAATTTAAAAAAAACGGGGATGTATAATTTACAACCCCGTTTTCATTATTTATAAAACCTTATCAGTATCCGTTGTGAATACCCTGGTACTTATGGTGTAAGAACCTCCATTTATATCCTTATATTTTAAATCTACATAAAAAGCCTGAAATCCTTTTTTAACGAAAGGCACGGTATATTTAACAGACGTACCATTCAATTTTATGCGTCTGGTCAGCCAAAGGTTATTTCTGAAATCCCGATCTGCGGACGTTGTCCCCCAAATAGCAGCATCCTGAAGATTTTCAGTAGCACCATTCACTGTAATTTCAAACCCGTCCTTTCCTTTTACGACATCCCAGGTACAAACGGGATATTCCATGTTCTGTAACGTTATTCCAAAAAAGGCACTCAAAGCCTCAAAAGCCTGTTTTCCTCCACCCAAATCGTGTCCTGCATTGGGGACATAATGTATTAATTTTTTCCCTGGTATCTGGTCGTAGTAATGTTTAATCGCATCGACCGTCCAATATTCATCATTAGTACCGATAAAAATAATTTTTGGAATGGTATATTTATCACGATATGAATATGGGTCAACCATTGACGTAATAGCTTTACCTTCAGGAGTATCTGAACCTTGAGGGATGCCCAATTTAACATAATCCTCAATCTGAATGCTATATTCCCCGTAAGTTTCAAGTTGATAGCTTAACGTTTTGGGCATATTCAACATATCGATAACGATAGGAGCAATAGCTTTAACCCTTTTATCATCAATAGCACTGGACAACCAGGTAGTCCAACCTCTTTTTGATGCTCCGGAAATGGTGAAATTATTCACTTTGTGATTAAGTTGGCGAGTGGAAAATTCCTGAATGGCATCCATCGCTTTGACGGCCGATTTAACCATTGGAAACAAGAGAGGCCATGAATAATCCTTATCCTGTTTAAACTGGTGAAGCGTGTATGAAATTAATTCATCCTCCGTTTTCCCACCATAAAGAGGTTGATTAGGCACTTGTTTGAGCAGGGCAACAATCGCTTTATTTTTAGAAGCTACGGAAGCTAAAACTGGCCACATATTATCATTAGTACTCCAGTTGGGTTGTTCGTCTTTCAAGCTTCCGCCGGTAATAAATAGCAAAGCACCATCAAATTGAATAGTCGCCGGAACAATCACGGTTAATTGATGTCTCCAGGTTATATTCCTCCATTTTTGAGAAGTCAATAATAATTGGTAGGCTTTAGAGCTGCCAATAGAAACAGAATCCTTCAACTCCCACGCATAATTCATATCTCCATTAGAAATATAATTTTTCAGTGCATTTTCAGGCGTTAGATTCGTTTGGGCGATCCCTAAAACTGGAATTAATAGCAGTATAATTCCTTTAAAGAACAGGTTGAAATTCATAGGGTGTAGGTTTTAGTTTTAACATTGAAAATCAATTAGTTGTGTTTTTTGTTTTTTCTAAACTTTTGCTTATTTTTGCTAAAAAGTTAGACACTAATTAGACACTTATGAGCCATCCAAATAAAGTAAGCGTTATCTTTAAAAAGAAGGATAAAGAGGACACCACAGGTTATTTAAGATTATCATACAGACAAGATAATAAAACAAAACTAATAAGTATCAAAATGCTGCCTGCTATTCCAGAAAATTATTGGAATGCCAAAAAAGAAAGAATAAAGAGTGGGTTCAACAACTACCAAGAACTCAACCAGATTATTGAAAAATCTAAACTGGATTTTTTAAACCAAAAAGAGCAAAAACTTGATGAAAAAAATAAGATTAAGTTTATTGATTATAGCATAAATATAATAGATAAACAATATGTTAAAATCTCAACCAAAAAAAAGTTCCTGTCCTCTTTGAGATTTTTTCAAAGATTTCTAAAAGAAACAATATTAATGGAAGATATTCTCATTTCTGAACTGAACCAAAACCTTTTTCAAAATTTCTATAATTATATTATACAGAATAAAATTAAGGCAAATTCAACAAGCCAATATATATCCACTCTTAAAATGCTTCTGTTAAAAATAGAAAAAATTGAAGATTTAGATTTTTTAAGTGGATTATCAAGAAAGATTCCTTCCCCTAAAAAAGAAGAAAGAAAAAAAAGAGTAATTACTATTGAAGATTTTAAAAAAATACTTTCCACCAAAATAGAGGATAGTACTTTAGAACAAACCAGACTGATTTTCCTTTTTAGTTCTTTCACAAATGGAATGAGATATTCAGATGTGGCAACTGTTAGACTGAAAAATTTAGTAATCACAAATTCCAATGATAAATATGAAATAAGGATAAAAAAATTACAGAAAAAAACATTGAGTAAAATCAACAACCTTATAAATTATCAAGGTATGATGATTATTGCCCACTTTTTGAAAAAAGATTTACTTGCCCCCGATGACAAAATAAAAGTTGAAAATTATCTAAAAATCCTTTCTTTATATAATATTGAAACATCGAAAGAGAAATATAATGAGGATACAAAAATCTCTATAAATGTCAAGTTAGATAATGAAATTTTGACAAGGCACTATCACAAAAATCCAATTTCAATATCATTAAATGAAGTTGGAATATTAAAAAATAATTATACTAAAAATAAAATAATGGAATATAATCAGCAAAAATTAGATGATATTTCCATTGACGTTGCCATATCTGAAAATGAGCATTTGGTCTATTTAGATAATCTTGCAAAATATATTCAAAAGGAAATAGAAAAAGAAAGGACAAATAAGTTTAATCAACTTCAAACAATGCAATTAGATTTCTATAAACTTTTATGCAAAATCCTAACAATATATAAACTTAAAAATCCCAATGATTTTATTTTTCCTCTTATTAAGGAAGAAGATTTTTCTGACATTTCTGAAGACATAGGATTTGCTAATCCAAGCAAAAAACAATTTGATAAACTTAAAAATTCAATTGTTAAATATAATAGAAACTTAAATAAGATTGCCAAAATTCTAGAAATACCAAATTTTACCAGTCATTCAGCGAGGTCAAGCTATGCATCACTTATAATTGCGCTTAAAGGAAGTGAAAAGGTAAATCCTTATGATTTAATGAAGACAATGGGACATAGTCAGATAAAACAGACCATTGATTATGTCAATGAACTCAACACAGATGGTGCTGATGAACTAACTAAATTATTATCTGATAGATTAAGCGGAGGTTAATGTTTGAGGAAATGCTGGGGTCAGAAACCATTCCCCATTCTCTAATATCACACCTTCTCTACCATCTTCTGTTTGAATTATTGATAATCCAGATGAATTAAAATAAGCATCTGGATTATAGAATTTCACTCTTTTGAAAACATCATATCCATTTACAAAAATGAACTCATTTGACTTCTGGAAAGTTGCCACTCCATTTTTGAATTGGTGAAGCCTGTCAAATTCCTCACCTAATATATTATTTCCTAAATCATTTACAATTAACCATTTTTCATCTTCATTTTGAGCTATAAACTTGTTATACTCAAACCATAATAATTCTTTGAAAACTGGCTCTATTACCAATTTACTCCCGTTTTTCAGGCCATAAAAGCCCCCTATTTGGCTTATTGAATATTTCCCCAAAATCATGAAACTTTAATTGAATTCATTTGGAAATAGTCTCATAAGTTCATCCATAATTAAATTTTCTCCTTTTTCATAAACCTCTTGATAATCTTTGAAATCTTCCCTTTTGCCTATTTCAATTTGAATAAATTTTGGTTGGGTTCTATTGAAAAAAGATACTCTTGTCTCTGCTATATATTCTAATTCATCTGGACCTAATCTTATGGTGAATTTTGGTTCAAAAAATTGGCTGTGATAATTTAATTTGGCTTCTAAATCCTGGATTTCCCTCATTTGTTCCATTTTTTTCAACATATATTCAGCCTTTAATTTCTCAAATTCCAGTCTATTAATCGGGAAAAACATAACACAATGAATTTATATAGCAATTTAACAAAAATTAGTTGGTCTTGATTCAATTTGCAAAAGAAAAAAGCAAATTCCCCCAATTTCGATGTGAAAGAGAGAATAAGGGTATCTATAACTTTATTTTAAGAAGGTCAGTATTATACATTTATTCATTATTGTGCAGTAAAACCGGAAAAGATGAAAGAACTCTGCTTTCATTTACTGGAATGAGCTTCCAACTTCTAAATTCATTCAAAAAAAGGTCATGGCATCATTTCTTTTTTAAGTTAGGTTCAAAATAGGCAATTATATTCAGCTGTTTTATGCTGCTTATTGAAACAAAAAACGGACGGATTTACCACCTTTTTAGTCAAGGGGCAAATTCGTCCGTTTTGATTGATTAAACAAACCTTAGTATTTTAAAAATTAAAGGTAGCTATTTTGGAAAATCGACATTTCTGGTTCAGCATCTGATTCTTTCTCATTGATTAGATCAATTTCCACTTTGAGCACAAATCTGTTATCTTCATAATAAATACAAAAGAAATGCTCATCTTTTACCCCCAAATCGCTTAAATAATCAAAAATCTCTTCCACCATGGCATTATGATTGTCAATTACAATCATTGCATCTAAAAAAATGTATATTAGTTCATTCTTTGAATAAAAACGGTATTTAATACAACCTGTATCAGACTCTTTTATCCTCTCAATTAGTTTCCATTTGGATGGAAGTTCATATTTGCCAGTAATTTCCATGTTCCATTTTTTAATTTCAATTTTCCTTTTCTTAATGTAGGAATTCAACGATTTAGATGTAGTCTTCATGGTTTTTAAAATTTAATTTGTTATTATTTTAGTTAAATGCTTATGTTTTCCCTTTAAATTTCAAT
>CAMDWC010000215.1 GCA_945878825.1 Haliscomenobacter hydrossis DSM 1100 | reverse complement strand
ATAGTTTACCTTTTGTCAGGATACAATACCAATCGATGAGTACTCCTTCTACAGTTTATGACTACGATTGGAAAGGAAAAAAATTAAATTTCAGAAAGCAACAAACGGTAGTTGGAGATTTCAAATCTGAAAACTATCATTCTGAAAGGATATTCGTTCCAGGTAAGGATGGAACACAAATTCCAATGTCTTTGGTGTATAGAAAAGATATTGCCGCCCCAAATAACCATCCACTTTTACTTTACGCTTATGGCTCTTATGGCATTAGCTTAGATCCATATTTTAGTTCATCCAGACTCAGCCTTTTAGATAGAGGGTTTGTGTATGTTATTGCCCATATCAGAGGAGGTGAGGAACTTGGCCGACAATGGTATAATAATGGTAAACTGTTGAATAAAAAGAATACTTTTTTCGATTTTATCTCTTGTGCTGAATGGTTAATTTCAAAAAATTATACCTCACCAGAAAAATGTTTCGCGATGGGTGGCAGTGCAGGAGGATTATTAATGGGTGCTATTTTGAATATGGCTCCTCACCTTTGGAAGGGAGTCATAGCAGCAGTACCCTTTGTCGATGTAGTAACTACTATGTTAGACGACACAATCCCGCTAACTACCTTTGAATATGATGAGTGGGGAAATCCCAATGATCCGGTTTATTATCACTATATGAAATCATATTCACCAATTGATAATGTAAGAAAAATGAATTATCCCGCTATACTAGTTACTACCGGTTTGCATGATTCTCAGGTACAATATTGGGAACCAGCCAAATGGGTGGCTAAACTACGAGCGTATAAAACAGACCAAAATGTACTCCTTTTGAGAACAAACATGGAAACGGGACACTCAGGTGCGACAGGTAGATTTGCTCAACACAAAGAAACTGCCATGGAATATGCTTTTTTAATTTCATTAACATTAATTTGATTTTATTAATTATTTTCTATTTTGTAAATTTTCGTAAATCAAGATTCATAGATTTTTAAAAACTAATAATCAACTAAATAAAATCAGTTGTATTTTGATCATAACTTGTACCTTTTGAATGAGTTAACAGAATACTTTTATATCAGTCAAAAATGTAACAGAATTTCTTTTATTTAATTTTATACGTAATAAAATCTTATTTTTAAAATACAAAAAAATATCTGGAAATATGGGTTATTAAAATTTTATTACTATCTTAGTAAGATTATATTATCTACTTGATTATGCCAGATAAAGTTAATGAGAACATTAATAGTAGAAAAATCAACATAGCATCATTGAATGCTAGTTACACGTCATTTGAACCTAAAAGTGATTTACATCTAAGCGAACGAGACTCGAAATCAACTACTTTACAAAAAATGGCTGATGATAGTCCATATAGTCAACGATTTGCTCATTTAACATCAATGGCAAATAACAGCATTCAAAAGCAACCTGTCAGTCAGCTCTCTAAGGACAGTCATAGTTTACCAGACAATGTAAAACAAGGTGTTGAAAGTCTCTCTGGCATTTCAATGGATGACGTGAAAGTTCATTATAACTCTGATAAGCCAGCACAATTAAATGCCTATGCCTATGCACAAGGAACGGATATACACATTGCTTCAGGCCAGGAAAAACATTTGCCTCATGAGGCATGGCACGTAGTGCAACAAAAACAAGGAAGAGTTCAGCCAACAACCATGATGAAGGCTAAAGTTCTTATCAATGATGACCAGGGTTTAGAAAAAGAAGCTGATATAATGGGTGCAAAGGCTTTACAAATGAAACCATTTTCTCTTTCGGATTATAAAACGGAGAAATCGGTTCAAAGAAAAGAAATTATACAAAAAGAACATGATTTTGCCTATCCTGAAAAAGAAAAACCTGAAAAAACAGTTGGGGAATTGATATCCAATTTTGCTGGTAAAGCTCCTACATCTACTGAAAATGTTGTTCCTCAGAATGGTAATCCAATATCATCTCAACCAGAAAAGGAAGTACCTACCAAAAAGATAAAAGATATTACTAATAAAATTATCGCATTATCAAAAAATATTGAAAAATTTAAACCGAAAAAAGAAGAAGAAGCAAAAAAAGCTGAAGCGGAAGAAGCACTCCAAAGAGCTGCAAATGCTGCCGCTATTGCTGAAGAAGCAGAAGTATTAAGAGTAGCAGCCATAGCTGAAGAAGCAAGAGTAAAAGCCGAAGAAGATAGAAAAAAAGCTGAAGACGATAGAGTAAAAGCTGAAAACGCAGTACTTCAAGCTATAAAAGCTGCAGACATAGCTTCAGAAGAAGCTATAAGCAAAACTACAGGCTTTAAAATGGAAGAAAATTTTGGAGGTGATAGCATCCTGGGGGCTGCAACTGAGATAGCAGGAGCACCTGGGCAGTACATGGATACAGTAGCAGAATTTATGGAAAAAGGTTCTGAAAACCAAGAGTTGTTAAAGGATAACGTAACAAAAGGAGCTTTTGTAAGCAATTTAGCAGATACTTGTGAATTGTTATCTACCGCAGGAAATTTTTTCAACAGCGAAAAAAAACCTGCTGATTTTGCTTTATTAGGAGCAACTGTTGTCAAATTCACTACTGGAGTTGTTGATACGATTAATACATATATGGGAGGTGAATTAATTGGAGAAGCACTGACTGAAACGGTTACTTTATTACCAGGAATTAAAGCTGGGTTGGGTGCATTTAAAAATGTTGTCGAAGGTTACCAAACTAATTTAAAACGGTTGGCTATAAATGAATTATTAGAAAAATCTGACACTTTAACCAAGGAAAATATAGAAGTTATAGAAAAATATAGAACTGCCATAAAATGGAAATTGGGTGAAATTAGCGTCGATTTCATTTTAAATGCTGCTGAAGCAGCTGCAATGTTCTTTCCGCCAGCTCAAGTAGGTATTGCATTATTGCATGCCTCTATAAATCTGTTTAAACTAGGAGCTAAAAGATACATAGATTATAAAGACAACCAGGAATTAAAAAGATCTGAAAGAATTGGGGACGAAGATGTGGAAAAATTAAAAGCCGATAATATTTTAGAAAAATCTGAAAGAAATGAATTTATTAATGCACTTAAATCTCTTTCAAAATTAGAGCATTATAAGAAAGATCCAGTTACTAATGCGGATGCTATTAATAAAGAGGAACTTACGCTAAAAAATGCTATTAAAATAGTAAACGATTCTAGTTTAGGGGAAAAAATTGATGAAAATAATTTAGTCTATTTTTTAAAGCTAGAAAGATTAACCATACTTAGTATAAAAAAAGAAGTTGCTGCTGAAAAAAGTCTAACTACACGCTTTTTTAATATTTTCAAACTCCCTCAGAAAGAAACTATTATAGCTGATTTAATTAAAAAGGGAGCTATTAATTTCGATAAAATAGATGAAGCAGATATTAATAATTTAGATCCTGCGGCATCTAAATATTTTTTCGATAAAACAAGAGATGCTATTCAAGTAGCTTGTAATAGAAAACATATTTCAGCAAATGAAAGGCTTAATATGTTGACAGAAATGTTATTAACAAAACATGACGATTATGTAATCAGAGGTTATATGATAGATAAATACAAAGATACAAATATATATAATGATGAAGATTCTGATAAAATCAAATTTACGCGTAGTGTAAATAGGTTTAAACTAGATATGAAACTTTAATATTTTTTTATGAACAAACCAATAAATAAATTTATTTACGAACAGTTAAAAAAGTTAGAAATTACTGATTATAATGATCAAATAATTCCTGGTGAAAATGTAATTGTTTTTAAAAAAGAGATTGATGATCAAACCTTTCCCATTAATTTACTCTATCAAACATTAGAAGATATTTTAGTTGTGCGTTTATTATGCACTTACTTAATCCCATTTAAAGAACCAGGAAAAGATTTCTATCAAATTATAGAAAAACTATCTAGTATATGTATTTTAGGATATCTATCATTTTCTGAAGAAAATGGACAGTTTTTCATCTCCTATAATTCACAGTACGTATCTAAAACCGAAAATTTTTCTCAAAATAATTCCCTTGAAACATATTTAAAGGTATCCTTTGACATGATTGGTATGAATTACCATGAAATTTTCGATAAAAAATAAGTCAAACACCAAATCGATTGCAGATTGGGCATTTTTCAACGATATGTCCCCTGGTCGGACAGTAGGAACGGCCATAAAAGATTATCTGTAAGTGGAGTTTATTCCAAATCTTTTTAGGAAATAGCAGTTTTAGGTCCCTTTCTGTTTCCTCCACATTTTTTCCAGAGGTTAAACCCCAGCGGGTAGCTAATCTATGAATGTGTGTATCAACAGGAAATGCAGGAACGCCAAAGGCCTGACTCATTACCACAGAAGCCGTTTTATGACCCACGCCAGGTAAACTTTCCAGGTCATCGAAAGTTTCAGGAACCTGTCCATTAAATTTATCCATCAAAATATTTGATAAACCTGAAATAGCTTCTGATTTTTTAGGTGATAAGCCACATGGTCTAATAATCTCCTTTATTTTAGCTACGGGAACTTTTGACATATCCAAAGGATTATCTGCCAGTGCAAAAAGAAAGGGCGTAACTTTATTCACGCGTTCATCAGTGCATTGAGCCGATAAAAGCACGGAAATTAATAATGTATATGGATCTTTATGATCTAGTGGAATAGGTGTTTCCGGATAAAGCTGTTCTAAAAAAAAAGCAATTTCCTTTGCTTTTCTCGCGGGTGACCGCCATTTTTTACCTGTAAATGAATGTTCCATGGCTACTTTCTAAGTAAACTTCATTTTGTTTCGCATTTTCAACATAACCAGCTATACAAGCGTCTATGTTAAACGATTCAGCTAGTTTAACTATTTCGTCCCCCATTCCTTTCTCCACATAAACTTCTAAACGCTGCCCCATGTTAAAGACCGTGTACATTTCCGACCACTCTGTATTACTCTCTGAATGAATCAAATTGAAAATAGGCGGTATGGGTAATAAATTATTTTTTATAATTCTCTTCTTACTAAGAAATTTTAAAACCTTTGTTTGTCCCCCACCTGTGCAATGGATTAAACCTTGAAGCTGATGCCTGTAAGTTTCGAAAAGAGAACGAATGAAAGGTAAATAGGTTCTTGTAGGAGAAAGAAGTAATGAACCAATAGTATGAGATTTACCCTCTATCAAAAGACAGTCGGTTAATTTTTTAGAGCCTGCATACACGTAATTTTCGTCTATGGAAGGATCGAAAGATTCTGGATATTTAGACGCATAGCTATGTTCTAAAACATCGTGTCTTGCTGAAGTCAATCCATTGCAACCAATCCCAGAATTGTAAACCGTTTCGTAGGTTGACCTGCCAGAGGATGATAGAACAACTAATTCAGCCCCCTCTTTTATATTAATGTCAAAAACATCTTGCTTTTTCATTCTGGCAAAAGCAGTATATCCAATATCTGCTACCCTTACGATATCACCCACATCAGCAGTTTCACCACCCGCCAGATGAATACTAAAGTCCATATTCTTTAAAAAGTCTGCAAAGTTTGAGGTTCCCTGAATAATAGCAGATAATACCTCCCCAGGAATAAGCTTTTTATTTCTGCCTATGGTAGAAGAAAGAATAAAATGATCATAACACCCTGCGCAGGCCATATCGTCAATATTCATAACAATAGCATCCTGAACGATATTATTCCAAACAGAAATTTCGTTAGTTTCCTTCCAATACAT
>CAMDWC010000214.1 GCA_945878825.1 Haliscomenobacter hydrossis DSM 1100 | reverse complement strand
AGCAGAAAAGGAATAACTTTTTCCTGGATTAAGGTTGGTTGTTTGTAACCAAGTCCTTCAATAGAGACAAGTAATTGTGGTGAAAGACCCAGGTCTGAAAATGAACTCATGTATTATTTTTAATTAAGCCGCAAATGTACGTCTTATTTGATTAAATTATCCTTTTATTTATTAGTTACTTTTTTTAAAGATAATGCATTGATACAAAAGCGAAGACGTGTTGGTTTTGGACCATCTGGAAAAACATGACCAAGATGCGAATCACATGCTTTACAACAGACTTCCATTCGTTGATGACCAAAACTGTTATCTTCAATATAAACAATCGCATTATCATCCACCGGTTTTGTAAAAGATGGCCAACCTGTGCCACTTTCAAATTTTTCCTCTGCATCAAACAAGGTGGTTCCACAACAAACACATTCATATTTTCCACTTTCAAAAGAACTACACATTTGATTGGAAAACGGTCTTTCTGTCCCTTTCATTCTGGTAATATGATACACTTCGGGAGTTAAAATCTGCTTCCATTCAGCATCTGATTTAACAACCTTAAGGTCATTGATTTCTCTTTTTTTATTAGCCTCTAAAATAACGGTTTCCCAATTCATCGCACTTTTTAATTTCCATAACAATCTATTGAAAACAATGTTTTATCGGAACAACCTTTATAGTTTATAAATACCCAGACTTTACAGGTGCCTGGAAAAAAAAATTATAAGAACGCTATCAAGAAAAACTAAATAAGTATAAAAAGTCATATCTTAAACTTATAATTTGATCACTAAATATGAATTAAATGCGTTTTAACAAATTTTTGTATTTTTTATTGATCTTTCCTTTGTTTGGATTCACACTGTATGCCCAGTCTATTTCGCCCATTCATTTTCAACAGCTAGCATACAGAATGATTGGACCATTTCGAGCGGGAAGAACGGTTGGAGCAGTAGGCGTACCCAATCAGCCAAATCTCTTTTTTATGGGAGTAAATAATGGAGGTGTTTGGAAAACAGATGATTATGGTAGAACATGGCTTCCTATTTTCGATAAAATGCCCACAGGATCTATTGGTGATATTGCCGTTTCTCCAACAAATCCTCAAATTATTTATGTTGGCACAGGTGAGGGTCTTCATCGCCCTGATTTAAGTATAGGTAATGGTATATATAAATCGGAAGACGGAGGGATTACCTGGAAACATCTGGGGTTGAATGACATACAGCAAGTAGGAAGAATTATTGTTCATCCCACTAATCCAATGGAAGTATTTGTCGCTGGTTTAGGCCATCCTTACGGGGCAAATGAAGAAAGGGGTGTTTTTAGAACTCAAGACGGTGGAAAAACATGGAAAAAGGTCTTGTTTATAAATGAAAATACAGGGGCCATTCAAGTGGAATATAATCCAGCTAATCCAAAAATACTTTTTGCCAGCTTATGGGAGCATAGAGAAGGTCCCTGGGAAAATGGAAATTTTTCAGGTACCCATAGCGGTCTTTTCAAGTCTGTAGATGGTGGTGAAACATGGAAACCTGTCTTACAAGGATTACCTGGAGCATCCGAAGGACTTGGTAGAATTGGCATTTGTTTTGCACCCAGTAATACTAATCAAATGTATGCTACCGTCGATGCAAAAAATAACGGTGGGATTTACCAGAGTAAAGACGCAGGTGAAAATTGGAGTTTAGTAAGCCGAGACCCAAGAACATGGGGACGAGGGAGTGATTTTGCGGAAATTAAAGTGCACCCTAATCATCCTGAAATTTTATTTATTGCCAATGTTGCTGCTTATAAATCAATAGATGGAGGAAAAAACTGGTTTTCTATTAAAGGTGCACCAGGGGGAGATGATTATCATCGCATTTGGATTAATCCACTTCAGCCTGATATTATGATTTTCGCAGCAGATCAAGGGGCTGTAATTACGGTTAATGGTGGAAAAACATGGAGTTCATGGTATAATCAACCCACTGCTCAACTTTATCATGTGACTACTGACAATCAGTTTCCTTATCATGTATATGGTGGTCAGCAGGAAAGTGGTGCTATAGGCGTTGCTAGTCGAGGAAATGGAGGACAAATTTCTTTCCGCGATTGGTACGGCGTCGGTGCCGATGAATATGCTTATATTGCACCAGATCCTTTAAATCCTGATATGATATATGGTGGACGGGTGTTGAAATTTAATAAAAAAACTGGACAAACACAATATGTAGGTCCCGAGAATCTTAGAACAGGCCAACACAGGGTTCTTAGGACTATGCCCTTGCTTTTTCATCCCGCTAATCCGAAAATGTTGCTTTTTGCTACCAATAAGTTATGGAAAACATTGGATGGTGGTTACCAATGGGAAATAATAAGTCCTGATTTATCTAGAAATAAACCAGATATTCCAGATAACATAGGTGTTTTTAAAACACCAGAATTAAATGAAATGCCTCAAAGAGGGGTCATTTACTCCGTTGGACCTTCACCTATCGATGCAGATATCATCTGGGCGGGAACTGACGATGGCCTGATTCATATAACCAAAGATGGGGGAAAATCATGGCAAAATGTTACTCCCCCTACCCTTCGTTCCTGGGATAAAATTTCTCAAATTGATGCCAGTCATTTTGATAAAAACACTGCCTATATTTCAGTAAATGCCTTCAGATTAGATGACCTGACCCCATATATTTACAAAACAAAGGATGGTGGAAAAACCTGGACCTTAATAAATAATGGCATTTCAAAAGATCCTGTAAATGTAGTAAGAGAAGATCCAAAACAACCTGGATTATTATTTGCCGGAACTGAAAACGAGGTATATTTTTCAGCTGACGACGGCGATAACTGGCAATCTCTAAGGTTAAATATGCCCGCTACCTCTATTCGTGATCTTGTCGTGAAAGAAAATGACCTGATCATTGGCACACACGGCAGGTCCATTTGGATCTTAGATGATATTGCACCTCTCAGGGAAATAAAAAAGGCACTCAATAATGATTATTTATACAAACCTTCTCAGGCCTTTAGGGTGCGTTGGAATATGTTTTCTGATACCCCACTGCCACCCGAAGAACCAACAGGTAAAAATCCGCCAGATGGCGCCATTATAGATTATAATTTGGGTGAAAATGCAAAACTCGTTACCCTTGAAATTACAGATTCTCAAGGCAACCTGATAAGAAAATTTTCCTCTGCTGATATTACCGAAAAACTAGATACCAATACATTGGGGTACCCAACATATTGGTTCAGACTAGCCCAAAAAATACAAACAGCTAAGGGACCTCACCGATTTGTATGGGATGTAAGATATGCGCCACCAAAGGGAACTCAAAGAGGTTATGCCATTGCTGCAGTTTATAGAAACACCCCTGCAGGACCTGAAGGCCCATTTGTTCATCCTGGTTCTTACAAGGTCAAATTAAATATTGATGGTTTTGTGATGGAAAAAACGCTCGATGTTAAAATGGATCCTCGTGTAAGTATAAGCGAAGATGACCTGAACCTACAATCCAAATACGCATTGATTTGCTACCAGGCTTACCATAAACTTCAACTCCTTAGAGATTCAATAGATGAAAAGATTAAATCTACCAGCCTATCTGTTGAAACCATAACAGCTTTAAAAAGAAAGAGAGGCTTAGGCTCTCCTGGCGGTGGTGACATATTATATGGAAGTATATATGAATCTTCCAATGAAACAGAGACCGTTGTGGATTTACAAGAAAAATTTCTGTTTATGCTTCATGTTTTACAGTCTGCTGATGCAAGACCAACCCCGCAATCTATTTTAGCTATTGAAAAAATGGAAGCCACAATGAAATATCTGACCTCCAATTAATTTTTCAAACAATTATCGCAAAATAGGAGAAACCTTCAGCAAACGCTTGAAGGTTTCTTTAATTTAAATGAAAAAGGCAATACAAAAAATGCCTTTTAAAGGGTCGGAGTGACTGGATTCGAACCAGCGACCCCTAGCACCCCATGCTAGTACGCTACCGGGCTGCGCTACACTCCGTTTTAGTGGGTAATACTGGATTCGAACCAGTGACCTCTGCTCTGTCAAAGCAGCGCTCTAAACCAACTGAGCTAATCACCCATTATAACAATGTAAAACTAATGACTTTATTCAAAAAAAGAAACACGAAAAAAGATTAAATATATAAAATTTCCTATTTATATTGTATTTGATAGGACAAAAAATGTAATAATTCAATGCGCTATAACTTAAAAAAACACACCTTACTAATTAACATTCAAATAATTAAAGTCTAAATATTCAATATTTTATAAAAAGAGCTAATTCAGATATACCAACGTAGTTTAATTAAATCGTTATATTTGGATGTGAAAGAAAAAGAAAGATGGCCATAAAAAGAACGATAACTAAAGGTTTATTAAAAGATATTTTTTGTTGTTATAAATCCTTTCATATTAAAGAATCACATATGAAATACATCTATTTATTAAGCATTTTTGTTTTTTTGCCTGAATATTCTTTCTCCCAGGTGTTTAACAAAGTTAAGGTTGAAAAAATTCAGGCGGGAATAAAGTTGGACCATTGGTCAGGTACCCATGAAAAATGGGGAGCTCAATATATATTAATATTAAAAGCAAAATACCCTAAGTATAGATTAGACCTGGCTTTTGCTAAAGATAGTTTGATAAAAACAAGTTCTTTTGCTAAACAATCTAATGCTCTAGCTGCCATAAACGGAGGCTTCTTTGATATGAAAGCGGGTGGTTCTGTTTCATTTTTAGTTTCTGACGGAAAGGTCATTCATGAAAATAAACCTAATGTTTTGTCTATAGACAATGAAATGGGAGCCAACGCACTGGTTATTTATGAAAATGGAAAAAGTGAAATTTTACCAACTGAGGGAACAAATCGTATTCCAATGCTAAAAAACGTTGAAGATGCATTAGTTACAGGCCCCTTACTTTTAAATTACAGTCAAATAAATAACCTTCAAAAAAGACCTTTCAATGATTTAAAGCATCCACGAAGTGCCATTTGTATAGGAAAAAAAGAAATATGGCTAATTGCCGTCGATGGCAGACATAAAGAAGCTACAGGATTAAATCTAAATGAACTTTCACAGTTCCTAATATCTTGCGGTTGTCAACATGCCATTAATTTAGATGGAGGTGGATCCACCACTCTTTTTTTGAACACAAATAAGTTTAATGGTATAGTAAATCATCCATCTGATAACAAGAAATTTGATTCGGAAGGAGAAAGGCCGGTCGCTAATATTCTTTTCATTAGGAAGAATAATTAGTTATATATCATTAAGTAAATTCAACACAATGGAATCAAATGTTTTTTCACTGTATGATTTAGGTACCCTCATAAAAAGAGTTCTTTCCCTAAATTTTCAGGATAAAATTTGGGTTAAAGCTGAAATAGCAGGTTGTAAAGTAGTGCGGGGAATCGCTTATTTAGATTTGATTGAAAAAGAAGAAGGTCAATCAGACAAGATAATCGCCCAACAAAGTGCTGTTATCTGGCAGGCTACTTTACAGAAATTAAATGGAAAACTTTCAGAATCAATTACAGGTTTTCTTGAAATTGGTCGGGAAGTTCTGGTTTTAGTCCAGATAGATTTTAATGTGAGATATGGTTTAAAACTTGTTATCGATGATATCGATCCTGCCTATACTCTTGGTAAATTATTTCAACAACGACAGGAACTTGAAAAACTAATTTTTACTGAAAAGTTACATGAACCAAATAAATTAATCCCACTTGCTCC
>CAMDWC010000213.1 GCA_945878825.1 Haliscomenobacter hydrossis DSM 1100 | reverse complement strand
CCCTCACCTTAATTGGGATGGATGACCTAACCTGCAAGTTGACCTCTGGCTACAGATATGTCTGCTACTGAGTACCTACTTGTTGGTTGGTTTAGCATTACTTGCCCACCTTAATCTATCAAAAAATCAATCTAAAAAGACCCCTTTCTAATGCAACTGGAATGTGCTAAAGGGTGATTTTTGTGCAAATCGTGTGCAAATGAAAAAATGCATCTGAAATCACAAGCCCCCTAAAACGCGAAAAAGGCCTCAGAATCGCTTCCAAGTGCCTTTTTGTTTTGCCCTCCTTACCGACGAAAGATGTAGCTATGATGCCCTATTAAAATTTTATAACCTATTGCTTTCATATTTTTATGAAAAATTTTTAATAGGACTACATCATTAGGCTAGCAATTTTTGATGAGTCATATACAAGCCATTCTTCAATAATTTTGCCATCTTTATTAAATGAATCAGCCTGAAAAAACACTATGTCGACTGATTTATTCTCTTTTGAAAATGTAATTGTATGGTAAGTGTACACATAATCTCCTTGACTGCCATCTTTGAAATTAAAGTGGCTACCCCACATTACATAATCATCTTTTACTTTAAATTTTACGCCTATGGAAGCAAATTGAGCAATCCCACGAATATTTTCATCTAAGCTCATTACTTTGCCATTATCATGGAATTTTGCAGTATCCACATATTTTGTTCTATAACTTGTACTATCAAAGCTTTCCATAAAATTAAAAGTGCTTTTGATAACATCCATATTTGCAGTACTGTCATAATTTATACCAATTTGGTGAGAATCCACTGCCTCAATAATACTTTCGTTTTTTTGCTTACATGCGACTAGAGCAATAAGGAATAACACTAAAAATGTAAGATTTTTCATATTTCAAGGTTTTAATTATTTTCCTACTCGTAAGGCTTTTCGGATACGCCCCGTTTTTTTAAGTGGGTCTGGTCTCCACTTATATCTAAAAAAATATATAAATTCTTTTAAATAATTTGTGTAACAAATGCTATAATTAACAATTAATTAATCTTGCCAGATACAAAGGTTGAAAGGGTGGTTGGTAAAAATCTGGACTTGTATGGTTCTAAAATTAATGAAATTCCAATGGATCTTATAGTTTTGGGAAACCTCAACCTGATGAATCGAAAAATAACCAGTTTGCCTGAAAGTTTTCATGTTGGGGGAGATTTGAATATTAATAATTGCACTCAATTGACAAATCTACCAAGAGGATTGGTTGTTGGAAAAAGTCTTTATGCCAAAAATACAAATCTGGAAATATTGCCTGATGACCTTGTTGTAAGTGAAAATTGTGAACTAGATAAATCAAAAATAAGAACTATTCCAAATGGGTTTCAAATAGGAGGAAGTCTAGATCTTTCAGACACCCCAATAACAGAACTACCTGAAATCCTCAAAATTGGAAAGTATTTAAATCTTTTTGGCTGCAACATTAAAGAAATTCCTTCAACGGTGGAAGTTGGTGTTTATATTTATAAGGATTGAGGAATTAATTTTAATTTACCGGATGTTAGTTTATGTTAATATTCTTGCAAAACCATACAATTAAAGTTTAACTACTGACAAAGGGAATCAAATGGGAATTAAAATATTGGGTTAAACCATTAAAATTTGAAGGCTTAATCTTCAAAGTCTGATAAAAACCAATAAATAGTATCCCTTTTGATTCCCAAAATTCTTTTTGACCATTTTGCCAATTACTAAATCCATAAATTTTCACCCAGAAATTTTATGTTCACAGAAGGGATTAAACAGCCTGTAAGACCTTTTTATCCCCTAAGGTAAGGCACAGAATACCCAGGAGGGCAGAAAGCTCGGCAGGGAGGACCGAAACAGGGAATTGGGCGAAGTTAGGAGGTGGCCCAGGATTAATCTGATCCTATTCATGGTAACTGGTTTATTTGCCATCTCATTTCCGATTTTTTAATTCAAAAAGTAGGCAACTCTTTTACCATTCTTTTACCAATTAAATCTAACCTAATTTAACACTAAAATGGGTGGTCAATTTCAGCCGGTTTGCCTTGTCAATTTCAGGGTTCTTCGTCAATTTTGGTGAAATTTCGTATTGGGTTACTAATAAGAAAAATACAAATGACCAAGAACCGGGACTAATATTAACAGGAAACTTCATTGAAAAGGGTGTGATTGACAAAAATGTGAGCTAAAAATAAATGTAATAACCAAAATTGACGAAAAACCCAGTTTAACCGGAATCAATGGCACAGTTTGACCGATATATTCAGTGTGTCACCTTCAAAGTTTTTTCCAATTCAAAGCACCAAAAGAACTAACGCTAATAACTGTCAGCGTTGAATTTTTAATAAATGTCCTTCGTGGCATAATTTTTTATTTTTTTCATTTTTATCGGTCCACTTTTTGCTGACGATTTACACAATGGCAAAAGAGTCCTTTGATGGTGGCGGCTAGGCGCACCACGCACTCCCTGTACGCTTTTTAATCTAGTCTTTATTCTAAAAACAACCTAATGGAGCATCAATAACAGCATAAGGTATGCTTGGAGATTTTTATTCAGGCCGAACGGCTTTAATCATCCAGTCGGGAAATGTTTTCCTGGTCCCTACTTGACTGTTGGGCTGTGTTTGCAACATGTAAATTCCAATCAGCTCCTCTTTTGGGTCAATGAAAAAAATGGGGCCAGTGGCTCCACCCCAAGCAATCGTCCCTTTTCGTTTCAGTGTTTTACTGATTTCTTTTCGGACTATCTGGTAGCCAAAGGTAAAGCCCTCAGCCAACTGTCCCCCTTCATCAAAAAAATGCGCATTAATATTTAGGGGTACTTGATCCATTTTCATTAAAGCGATGGTCTGGGGTTTGGCAATCTGTTTGCCTTGATGCTTGCCATCGTTCAGGATCATGACACAAAACGTAAGGTAATCCTCTAAGGTAGAAACCAAGCCGCCAGAACCACTGTAAAAGACTTTGGGGCCTGAAATGAGCTTACTAGAAACAGTTCCCGGATCCATCACTCGTATACCCGATTGGCCATCAGGAGTGTAGAGCGTGGTTAGTCGCTCCGCATCTGACTCCTCCAAAAAAAACTTAGTGGACTTCATCCCCAGCGGATCTAGGATTCGCTGCTGCACAAAATCCTGGAAAGGAATTCCTGAAACCACCTCCACGACCCGCGAGGCCACATTGATGGATGGCCCATAGATCCAGCCTTCACCTGGCTCGTGATTCAGTGGTAATTTGGCCAATTGATCTGAAAAATGAGTCAAATCATGCGCATTTACATTGGGGTAGGTAGCTAAAAACAAACCACCCAAGGTGCCTCCCCATTGGCTTGCAAATCCCGCTCTGTGCGTGAGCAAATGCTGGAGTAAAATTGGACTTTTGGCCGTCTCTGTCTGTAAAATCGGAACTTCCAATAAGGTATCTTGCTTGACGAGCACTTTAGGATTGGCAAAGGCTGGTAGGTAGACGTCCAACCTATCGTTCATATTGAGCAGTCCATCTTCCTGCAATAACAACAGCGCTAAAGTTGCGATGGGCTTGGTCATGGAAGCCAAACGAAAAAGGGAATTGGTTTTCATGGGTTTGTGAGATGCCTTATCAGCTTCCCCAAAAGCTTTCATTCGTTGCACTTTCCCTTGATGGTAAATCAAGTAAGCAGCACCTGCCATTTTCTGTTCTTGGATTTCTTTAAGCACCTCCGCTTCGAAGGCATCTAGGGTGGCTGTATTTACCTTGGACTGCTTGACTCCATGCTGCGCAAATAAGAGGCTGGGCAAAAAGAATAGGAGGAGGAAAAAGAGTTGTTTTCTCATGCTACAAAGAATAAAGGAGTTTCATAAGTGGAAAATGAAGGGTTCTTCACAAAAAACCTCCATTTACATATTATAGTAACCTTTTTTGTTAATGAATTTGTCTCCTTGGATAAGTAGATGTCCATATTTTGTTCTTCATCTGTGTCATAGGAGACATCCTTCAATATTTTGAAATTCTCTCTTATATGGTCTTCTGCTATATTTTGAGCAAAAATCAGTTTATAGGACAGTAAGAAACATGCTAATGTAATTGTCGTAAAGCTACTCTTATAGTTTCTTGATTTCATGATCTTTATTTTTGGTCAAATTTTCCCTACTCGTAAGGCTTTTAGGATACGCCCTATTTTTTTAAGTGGGGTCTGGGCTCCATTGAGAATTAATAAAGGAAAACTATTTTTTAGGAACACTAGCTCTTGTATATACATTCATTAGCTTTAATTTGCCATTTTCCCATTTAGTATCCATAACTAAATATCTTAATGTTGTATCCCCATTAATTATTTCAGTTAATTCTGATCCAGTTGTTAACCAAGGCTCAAAAATCCCATCCTCATTTTGTCCAGAATTTGCAATCATCCAAGTTGTTTTAAATTTGGGGTTTGTTGTTGCAAATAAATTAGATAGATTTTCCAGAAACGCCTTAATTCCGTTTATTTGAGATCCATTAGCAAAATAATACTTGACATCATTTGCAATCATTTCTGCAAGCTTTTCCTGATTTCTATCGTTTAGTGTTTGTACGTAATTTTCCCATATTTGAACAAGGGATGTGTCACCTGCTTTTATTGGATACAAACCGTCTAGTCCTTCAATGTATTCTGCTCCAATTATTACTGGGCTATTAGTCTCTGTTTGTGTTTTCTCTTTTTGGTTACTGCAGGATATCAGTATTACAGATAAAGCAACAATTGAGTAGATTTTTTTCATTTTTTAGAATTTAAATTGTTTTCCTACTCGTAAGGCTTTTCAGATACGCCCCCCGAAATAACCCATCGGGGCAGGACGTTTTTTAAAGTGGGTTCTGGGCTCCACTTATGTAATTTAATAAATTCTTTAAAATAATTCAAATAAGTTGTGTAACAAAGGCTATAATTAACAATTATTTAATCTTGCCAGATACAAAGGATAGATGGTTGCGGTTTAATCTATCTAGAAAGAGAAAGGATTTAGTGACAGAAATTGCTTGAACTAGATTTTAAGGTAAATTGGGCAAAAAGGCAGAAAGGCAAAAAATTCTATAGGTTTTAGAGGGGTGTCATTTTTTTTAGAACCTAGGATAGGTGGGGTAATACCACCAAAATACGAGACAGGTCTCCAATAGGAAAACACTATTTTTGATGGTGGAGGGAGGTCTGATTGTCGGAGGTCGGTCTGATTTTTTGGCTTTTATCTACAGCCCTCACATTGATACGGATGGATGGCCTGACCTGCAAGTTGACCAATGACTACAGGTATCTCTGATGATGAGCGCCTGATTATTGGTTGGTTTTAGTAGGAGATGCACCTCTTAATCTCTCAAAAAATTAAACCAGAAAGGGCTCTTTTTAATGCAAATAGAATGCGCTAAGGTGTGGTTTTTGTGCAAATGGTGTGCAAATGAAAAAATGCATCTGAAATTACAAACCCCCTAAAACGCGAAAAAGGCCGCATAATCGCTTCTAAGTGCCTTTTTGATTGCTCCCCTTATTGACGAAAGATGCAACAATAATGCGATGATTGAGTATGTGACTATCAAAAAACTTATGGGCTGAACTTATTCCTTTTCAGCACTTAATTTTTTAGCAACTCTGTCATAATATTCTTGAGTTAATTGCTCTGTCCATACAGTCGGTTTTGAACCATCATATAAAGCTAAATAAGTAATCGGGTTTTCCTTACTGGCTGTGTGCCAGTGCTCGGTGTCTTTACCACATCTTATAACATCTCCTTTTTTTATAAT
>CAMDWC010000212.1 GCA_945878825.1 Haliscomenobacter hydrossis DSM 1100 | reverse complement strand
ATACTGTTTTCTTTAATAATGATTTAATTGACCCTGTTTGTCAGGGATCAATCATAGGTATTGGAGAAAAAAGGGGGAAAACGGTGTTGGCTTTCTCTAATCCGGCGGATGCGTTGAAACGAGATAATCTGATGGTAAAAATCAGCTATGATGAGGGTATAACCTGGCCAAAATCAATGTTCGTAGATAAATCCGCACCAGGTTATAAAGGGGATTGGAGTGCTTATTCAGATTTAGTCCTATTGAATAAAAACTCCATTGGTATCTTGTACGAGCGGAATAATTATAGTGAGATTATTTTTAAAAGGGTTAAGATTAAATAAAACTAAAGACTTATTAATATGGCTAAAAGTGAGATTGTAGAGGTATTGAAAAAATATATTTATATGGAAGCTATTTGTCGAATACTGCCACTGAGGAAAGTGACATTGATGTTTTGATAGTTACGGAGAATGAGAATGATAATTTGACTGGAATAGAAATAACTTAAAATAACCTTGTAAAATATCAAAGAAATGGAATTTAATGAATTTTGTAAAAAATTTGAAAACGGTATTATTCTATTAGAGGGAAAGCGAGAAATTGATGTAGCATCGCAAGAAAAGCTTACAACTATTGGTAAAAGGTTGGCTGAAAAAATGCCAAATGCTATTTTTCGAAGTGGTAATGCAGACGGCAGTGATTATTATTTTTCACTTGGTGTGGCAGCTGTTAATCCTAAACAATTGCAAGTGGTTACCCCATTTACAAATCACCGGAAAAAATATAATCTTGCGGAAACTGTTTATGCTTTAGATTCCATTGATCTGGTCAATGAACCTGACATCGTATATCATTACCGCATATTCCGGTGATATAGGGCACTTCGTCAATTTTGGTGATTACATTTATTTTAAGCCTACTTTCTAGTAAATCACAAACCCTTTTCAGTGAAGTTTCCTGTTGATATTAGTCCCGGTTCCTGTTCATTTCTGTACCTTAACATTCTTCAGACCAATGCTCAGTGCAGTTAAATAACTATTTTCTCATTTTATTTGCTTCCGAAATCCTGGGTAGGAAAGGCCAAAATAGCTTACCCCCCTTGGGAAAGTGCATTTTTTACTTTAGGAATAACCTCTTCCCCTATCAAGGCAATGGTTTCACTGAGCTGCTGATGACTCAGTCCGGCATTGTCCAGCTGAAAGGTAAAGCGATCAATGCCTCCCCAAGAGGCACTATGACGCAGAATCTTCTCTGCCACCTCATCTGAATCCCCTACCAGGTAGGCTCCTCTAGGAGCATTTTGGGCTTCAAAATGTCCTCGGGTGACGGGTGGCCAACCGCGCTCGCGACCGATGCGGGTGAATGTTTCGGCATAGCCGGGGTAGTAAGTTTCCACCGCTTCTTCATGTGTTTTCGCTACATAACCCAGGGAATGCAGGCCTACCTTTAAGTCTTCTTGCGCAAAACCAGCCTTGTCTCCAGCTTCTCGGTACAGATCAATCAAGGGACGGAAACGGTGCGTCTCCCCACCAATTACAGCTACCATTAAGGGAAGTCCAAGAGAACCTGCCCGCACAAAGGAAGCGGGTGTGCCACCTACACCCAACCAGATGGGGAGTTTGGCTTGCATAGGCCTTGGATAAATTGCTTGCGATTGCAAGGAAGGTCGAAATCTCCCCTTCCAGGTGATTACCTCTTGTTCGTTGAGCTGCAATAGCAGATCCAGCTTTTCTGCAAACAGGGCATCGTAATCTTGAATATTCAAACCAAAAAGGGGAAATGCTTCAGTAAAGGAACCCCTCCCTACAACCAGTTCGGCACGACCTTGGGAGAGTAAGTCTAGCGTAGCAAACTGTTGGAATACCCTTACTGGGTCTGCCGCGCTGAGCACGGTTACTGCACTACTCAATCGAATCCGAGAGGTTCGCGCGGCGGCGGCGGCCAAAATCACTGAGGTAGCGGAATCTAAAAATTCCTTTCTATGGTGCTCCCCGATGGCAAATACATCCAACCCTTTTTCATCGGCCAACTGTATGCGATCCAGCAATTCGCGTAATGCATCTTGAGCGGTACCGACAGGATTTCCTTGTGCATCCGTCACAAAGGCAGCAAAACTATCTATTCCTATTTCCATGGGTCCCCACTATTATTAATTAAAGTTTATTTAAATTATTTCACAAATGATACAAAGTAAAAATTATTTATTCTTCCTGGATTCAAAGGTTGAAAGGTACCTTGTAACAATAGATGCGGCTAACTTGTTTCACCTTAGTCCGCTGACAAAAAAAGAAAAAGTCATCATTTCTGATCGCTTGTCCAGTGCACTGATGAATTCTAGGAAAATCTTAGGATTGTTTTTTCGAAGATAAATTTTGAAGTTAGGTTTTTTCATAACCTGACGTTCTCGCGCATGGCGCAGTGGGGGATATGGAGCACCACACTTGATTGTCAGCACGATGTACTAAAGTAAGAAAAGGTTTCAAATTAGCACTCAAACCTCCATTGCAGCCAGACACGTATTGTGAATAGTTGCGGCTATAATTTCCTAGGTAAAGAGAATTTTTTTCCCAATGAGTGGGAATTTTTGAGATTTTTGTATCTTTATAATGTAGCATTAGTGCAAGAATTTTTAGATCAGACCAGGAAGAGAATCTCCAATGGTGTAGAAATAACTTTTACTAAAAAGGCGAGTGATGAACTTCAGGATTTAATGCTTGATTTTGATATTAATGTATCAGATGTAGAGGCTGCCATTGAAAATCTATCGCCGGAAAATTATTTCAGAGGAATTGATCCATCAGGAGGTAAAGATTTCAATGTTTGTGCTTTTTGTACTACCGTGGGGAAAGATAAATTAGAAATTTATCTGAAGTACGGGGTGCAGGTTGCCGGACTACAAATATTGCTTTTTTCTAACCATGTACCAGATTTCCCAATGAATTATCCTTTTAAAAATTAAAATGATGGAAACTAAAAAGGTATTGACAAGAGAAAATATTCCAACTGAAGAATTAACTACCGTCGTAGAGAAGCTTTATAAAGGTATTAGACTAAAGTACACTGAAGTCTATTACTTAGATTTTTCCGTTAATGAAGAAACTGAAAATGTAGATAAAAATTTAAAGGAAAAATATTATACTAAGACTCAGATGGAACGGAATATGAAAGCACTTAAGAATGCCTATCTTGTTGCTAAAGGAGCTGCCTCACCAAAAGAGATAATTGATTTTAGACTCAAATATCATATATCGGCCTCTACATTTAGTATTATTTTGGGTTTTAGTAAAAATACTATTTCAAATATTGAAAATGAGGGAATTACTTCGTTATCTACTGGTCGGCTGATAAAAATGTGTATAGAAAATAAAAAAATCATATATGATTATGTGCAATTATGTGATTTGATAGATAATGAAAAAAAAGTGGAGATTTCTAAACGTTTAATGGTAGAAAATACCTAATTTTTATGTTTACTTTTTTCAGTCACTTTTATTTTGTTTTAATTATTGGCAATTGTTCATAACTAGTATATAGTGCTTTCTAAATAAAATTACAATTTTTCAATAAATTGTCAAAAGGACTTTTAAACCTTTATATGCTAGATAATACGGTCACCATTGGGTCTTGGTCAGTTTTGCAATATAACGTTTAAAATTTACCCAAAAGGCCATTTTGACCATAAGGTCCATACTGCAACTATGAGCATTCCGATAGCGGATATTATTAAAAATATTTGCCAGATAAAATGGGGGGTAAGCTTTTTAGGGGTTTTAAAATACCGAAAATATAAGGCTGCAAAAGCGAGCATCGGGAGCATGACTGCCTGGGCGATGCCCGACCAGATGATCATTGATTTTGGTGCCTGAATGAACAGGAACAGGATTAACGCGGCAATGGGCCATGCAAAAGAGAGTATTTTAGTCCATTTTTCATGCGTTAGAGTATCCTTTTTTATTATACCAACCAAGGCAAAACTATCGGCCAATACCCTGGCATTTCCAGCAGCTGCAACAAAAAAAGTAGAATAAAGGACAGCAATGGCTCCAGCATAAAACACAGGTTTTGCCCATAAACCAAAAACGGGAACATACATTTCACCCAATGTGGTGATGAGGTTATTTTCCTCTGGCAAAAGCTCGTTTCTATGCAGAATAGAAGCGCCAAGGAGATAAAAAGCAACGGTAGTGACAGTGTAAACAACCAAAGAAAGCCAGGCATCTATCTGGAGCACCTTAATCCAGCCTTTTGCATTGTCGTGCCATTCTGGGGTATCTTGGAATGGGCCGGTAAATTTGGCATAGCCTTTCTCCAGACACCAGTAAGGATACATGATTATTTCCGACGATCCGACACCGATTAGGCCAAATGCAGCTAAAGCTAAAGCTAGTCCATCCTCACTTGCCGGAATACCCATGCTAAATCCTTCTTTTATATCTGCCCAGGATATTTCCCAGCCAGGTATAAACTGAAGATAAGCGACGTTGAAAAGTGTTACTGTGGTAAAAAGGAATACCAAAAAGGTGGAAAAAGATTGAATGAATGAAAAGCGACCAAAATACAGCATCAAAGCGGTAATGCACGCGATGATGAGCGACAGAATATTGATATTATTTAGCCAGTGAACCTCATTATTTGTAAAAGAAATGGCGGAAACAGCTTGACTGGTAGCTCCTAATATGCCTCCTTGTTGAGAAATAATAAGAACAATCATGAAAAACCAATACCAGATGATCCAGCGAACCTTAAGTTTCGGACCAGGTATTTCATTTAATGCAGCAAGTGGTGATGTACTATGGATAATGGTATTTCTACCAAATTCAATTAAGGTAAATACCTTTATGACACAGCCCAATACAATAAGCCAAAGGAGGACAAAGCCTGTTTTTGCTCCTACCAAAGTTGTGGCGATAAGCTCTCCGGAACCAACGATGGAGCCAGCTATAATAATGCCTGGTCCGAGGTGTTTCAGGATGTCAAAAAATTGGGTAGGTGCAGGTTTCATTTGTAGGAATAATTAGTATTCAGGAGAAATATTCCTTCATTTTTTTACGCAAAAATAATACACTGCGTTCCAGCTGCTCAATGCCATCTACGCCATCTTCAATACTTATCCAACCGTTAAAATTTTCTTTTTTCAGCAGGGTAAATATCGCATCATAATCGTTCAGGCCTTTTCCAATTTCCCCATGACTGAGGCGTTTGGCATAGCCCACTGCGCCTCCCTCCTCGTTTCTCAGGTCTTCCAGTGTGCCTTCTTTCAAATATCGGTCACTAGCATGCATGGTAACCACGCGATGCACTACTCTTTTCAATAATTCCAACGGATCCTCACCGGCCAGATAGGTATTGCTCGGATCATAATTCACCCCAAAAAAGGGATGATTAATCTTATCTACCAGGGCGCAAAACACGTCCATTTTTTGGGCAAATTCCGGGTATGTCCAGAAATCATCCTTGTAATGATTTTCAATGATGAGCGTGATATTCCGCTCCTGTGCATAAGGTAAGCATTCATGAATGCAGTCGGCAGCGAGTTGAATACCCAGGTCAATGGATAATTCGGGTCTTTTTTGCCCTGAAAGAACTCTGCAAAACTTTCCTCCGAGCGCATAAGTCATGTCAATCCAAAGCTTTTGTTTAGCTATTTCTATGTCGCGAAATGACTTATCGGGATGAGTGAAATCTGGTGAACAGCACATCATAGGGATAACCTTACCATTATCTTCCACCTGACGTCGGAAAATTTTCCAGTTTGCAGCATTTTCCATTTCCAGAAAT
>CAMDWC010000211.1 GCA_945878825.1 Haliscomenobacter hydrossis DSM 1100 | reverse complement strand
ACCGGAGTAACAAGACACATTTTTTAAGCCAACATGATAGGCCATGGTTTGCGCCCAAATTTGCGATAAATGACTTCTTCTGGAATTATGGGTACAAATAAAATTTAAACGAATGTCCTCATCCGCATTTATCTTCTCTTGAATATAGTTAACCAATGGAAGTAATACTTCTTTTCGTTCATCGGAAATAGATTGTGATGAAAAGGAGGCTATGACATTAAATAGATTAAGATACATTATGACTCGTATTTAGTTTTAAGATATAAACTTGCTTTCACCAATAATATTAATACGGGAACTTCAATCAATGGTCCTATGACTCCTACGAAGGCTTGAGCTGAATGGATGCCAAATACAGAAATAGCCACAGCAATGGCTAATTCAAAATTATTTCCCGTGGCAGTAAAAGATATGGACGCGTTCTTGTCATAAGGAACTTTCCATGCTTTATTAATGAAAAAACTGACAAAAAACATTAAAATAAAATAAATAACCAGAGGTAAGCCCACTCTTAATACATCCATGGGAAGTTCTAAAATTTTATCTCCTTTTAAACTGAACATCAACACAATGGTGAAAAGTAAAGCATATAAGGTGATTGGAGAAATACGTGGAATAAATTTGGTATTGTACCAGGTGATTCCTTTGGATTGCACCAATATTTTTCTACTTAAAAAGCCCGCTAAAAAAGGAATACCTAAATATATAGCAACACTCTGGGCAACTTCTCCCATTGGCACGCTAATATTGAAGTCGCCAATGCCTAATTTTTGAGGTAGTACATTGATAAAAAACCAAGCGTAAAAACTATAGGTAATGACTTGAAAAACACTGTTTAAGGCAATAAGTAAAGCGCCATATTCCCGGTTTCCACCTGCCAGATCATTCCACACAATAACCATAGCAATGCAACGGGCCAGACCTATGAGAATGAGTCCCACCATATAATCGGGTTGGTCTCTTAAAAAAACAACGGCTAAAATGAACATAAGTATAGGACCAATTATCCAATTCAGGATTAAGGACAGGGTCATTACCTTTTTATCGTTGAAAGCGTTTGGTAAAAGAGAATAATCAACTTTTGCTAAAGGAGGGTACATCATTAAAATGAGTCCAAGGGCCAAAGGAATATTGGTTGAACCTACGGAAAGACGGTCAAAAACAGACTTTATATCTGGAAAGAAATAACCTAAAGCTATGCCGGTTAACATGGCGAGGAAAATCCACAAAGTAAGATATCGGTCTAAAAATTTTAATTTTGGCTTCATAAGTAATGGTAAGGTAGAGAAATTATTCAGTTCGTAAATATACGAACCGAATAGAAGAGTTAGTGTTTTACGATGGTGGTTAATATAAATTTAATATTGACAGCTATCATTTAAGGTTACGTCATCAAAAAGTAGGTCTAATAGTTTTTTCGCTTTAAGCCAGTTTTCTTTGTGAATACAATTTTAAGTTCTTAAATATGTTGGGACAAGGTAGATTTTGCAATGGGTAGTTCTTCTGCCATATCGCCATGATAACAAACAGATTGAGTTTTTAGTAATTGTAAAATGGCAATTCTCACTGGATGTGACAAGGCTTTGGCCATTCTGGCTGTTTGCTTCTGTTCTTCACTGAAATAATCTGATTTTGTCATCCATTTTTATTTAAGAATGGGAAATATAGTCATAATATAAGGACTTATTTTTTAAAGGCTATAGTAGATTAAAAGATGACTAATATTAAATTTGAAAATAAATTAAAAAATCATGAAAAATAGGATGGATCATAATGCGAGAATGGCTAACATGACTTTTGCCTCTATTTATCCTCACTACGTTAATAAGGTGAAGAAAAAAGGAAGAAGTATTGAAGAGTTACACCAAGTAATTTACTGGTTAACCGGCTTTAATGAAGATAAAATGAATCAGCTCATTAATGATAAAGTAACTTTTGCCGATTTTTTTCAGCAGGCAACCCTTCACGATAATGCGCAACTTATCACAGGTATGATTTGCGGCTACCGGATAGAAGAAATTGAAAATCCGCTTACCCAAAAAGTAAGATTTCTGGATAAATTGGTAGACGAGTTGGCTAAAGGTCGGAAAATGGAGAAAATTCTTCGACAACAGCATTGAAAAGAAATTTTGGGATACTTAACACATAATGTTTCTGTGGTACTAAAAAAAGCTTTCAATTCATTTTAGCATCAATAAATGGCCTTATATTATAGACAGAAAATTTGCTCCGAACCTTTTATGATTTAATCTTTATCGGAAGCTACTTCCTCTTCCATATCATTTAATATAACAATAGATGTTATTAATGGTTCCCATTCTTTCCCCTGTAAAAGGAGTTTGAACCACCATTTATCAGCATTTTCAATTTTTAAATGAAAAAAAAGCCAAATTGCCAGATAGGTAAATGATATGGTTACAGCACCTTGAAGTATAAATAAAGGCAAAGTTCCATTTTTAAACATACTTTCATTCCAGTAAAAGGTAGTCCAAAAGGGTAGTTGAAGGATTAAAATTCTAGTTACATTTAAAGTTGAGGCCTTTAGGCTTATTAATGTTTTTTGCAAAATAACTACTGGGTTATTAAAATCTATGCTGTAAAGTGTGCTTAATTGAATAAGGTAAAAGATTACAGCCATAGCCGTTAACATCACTTGAAAATATGCTGAGTATAGGAAATAGAGACTTACCTGGTCATAGGCATTAATGGTCAGTTTTATAAGCACATAACCTATGCTAAATACCCAAAGCAAACCCACTAATAAGGTAAATATTTTAATAGGTTTCATCGAGGAAAGAAAATGACTAACATTTCTTTTTGTGAGATAATCCAGGCTGGTTTTATCCGATTTTTGACTGATGGCAATCTGTTCATTGCTAGTTTGCCATAGATATTTCAAATCTGTGTCGTTCATTTTAATTTTCTTTATGGTTTAAAAATCTCTTCTTTAGTTTTTCCTTTATCCTACCCATTTTAGTTCCCACATTGGAGACAGATATTCCCATGATTTCAGAAATATCCAGATAGGATTTATCTTCCAGATACAACATTATGAGTGCTTTATCCATTTCGTTGAGTTCGGCAATAAATTTTTCCAATAAATTGAATTTTTCCTGTAAATCATTTGGAAGTGGGTCAATAACGAGAGGGAGCGTCTTAGCTATGGTGTACTGACGTCTAATACTATTTTTCCTGTAAAATGAAATGGCCACATTAATGGAAATTCTATACAACCAAGTGGTCATAGCGAAATTAGCATCATATTTTGGTAGGGATTTCCAGATTTGTATCCTTATTTCCTGGATTAAATCCTGCCTGTCTTCCTCATTTCCACAATAGGTTCGGGCAACCTTGACCAATAAGCCTTTATGCTGTTCAATGATTTCATGAAATGTTTGATGTAAGTTATGCTTTGCCATAGGTTCGATAAATGGAATGATACTTATTATTCGAACGAACGGTCAAAAAAGCACACTTTTTTTAATAAATATTTACCGTTTGATAACCATTTTGCAACGTGACAAGATCCTTTTTCAGAAAAGTTGCCAAGTGTGTAGATTGAAGGTGTTCCTGAAAACTGGCTTCATTTTTAAAACACTCCCAAATAACAATGACAGTAGGGTCCTCTTTTGATTGCTTAAGATCAAAAGAAACATTCCCCGCCTCCAAAAGAGTATGTTGCCTCAATATTTTTAACTCATCCAGAGCAAATGAGACCTTTTCAACTTCTTTAATCTTTAAAATGGCCGTGGAATAAACATATTCTGATTTATTTGATGGTTCAATTAAATCCCATAGATTTCCATACAAATCTTCAAATACGGCGACTTTGCCATATTCCTCCATTCTGGGACCATTGATGATTTTTATATGATTTTCTAAGAGATTATTGAAATCTCTATCAAAATGGTCGGTATGAAGGAATAGAAAAACTCTTCCGCCCGTTTGATTTCCAATACTTTTTGCCTGCGTTTCATTGGCACTTTTTGCAAGCAAAAGAGCACATTCTTTTGCACCTTTGGGTTTTACGACAACCCAGCGTTTGGCGTCAGTCAGTGGCGTATCTTCAATAAGATCAAAATTTAATTTTTTCGTATAAAAGTCAATAGCTTCATCGTAATCAGCTACAACCAAGGTCATTTGGGCAATATGTTGGTTCATTTTTAAGGCAAATATATACGATTTTTCGCATTACTTCTTTTGCTTTTCTCCATAATCTGCGGGGCAAATGTTATCTTTCCTAAAAATTCACATGAGTATTAATATACTGCCTGGCCTTATTTTATTCGTGTTTTTATCATTGTCGCTGAAAGAAAATGAAATGAGGCAAAGGCCAAATATAATTCTTGTTATGTCTGATGATCAGGGTTGGGGACAAATGGGATATTATGATCACCCATTTTTGCAGACACCTTATCTGAATGAAATGGCAAAAAATGGGCTAAGAATGGATAGGTTTTACGCAGGTGCACCTGTCTGTTCTCCGACCAGGTCTTCCGTTTTAACGGGACGGGCAAATGATCGTTCCGCTGTTTATGCTCATGGTTTCCCTATGAGAAGACAAGAAAAAACCGTGGCGCAGGCGCTTCAAAAGGCTGGATATAATACAGCACATTTTGGAAAATGGCATCTGGACGGGCTCAAAGGCCCGGGTGTACCCATCTTTGCGGAAGATAATAGGAATCCGGGATTTTTTGGATTCACCGAGTGGTTATCTGTATCCAATTTTTTTGATCTCAATCCTTTAATGAGTCACAAGGGTAACATTGCGGAATATATTGGAAATTCTTCTGATATCATTGTAAACCAGGCACTTGATTTTATTTTGGGTCATAAAAATGAACCATTTTTTGTGGTTATTTGGTTTGGAAGTCCTCATGATCCCTGGAGTGCCTTACCTAAGGATAAATCAAATTTCCCAAAAGGCATGGAGGAAGTGCAGCAAAATTATCTTGGAGAAATAGTGGAAATGGATAAATCTATTGGTCTGCTAAATGCTAAATTGAAGGAAATGGGTTTGGATGAAAATACCTTGATATGGTTTAATAGTGATAATGGTGGCGTATCTGTCGGAGGTAAGGAAGGGGTAGGGGGACTGAGAGATTTTAAGGGAAGTCTTTATGAAGGAGGTATAAGGGTTCCTTGCATTATTAAATGGCCTGCAACTATTAAGGGAGGAACCGTCAGTCATTTTCCGGCAAGTACCATGGATATTTTTCCTACCATCGCTTCCATTTGTAACTTACCAGACGATGTTTTTGTACAACCCATCGATGGAAAAAGCATTTTTCCTCATTTAAAGGGAAAAGCAGAGGCATTTAGGAAAGATCCAATCCCATTTAAATATAGAAATCAAGGTGCCTTAATTGACAATGATTATAAATTATTGGTAGAAAATATTGAGAAAAAGGAATACGCTTTATATGACTTGAAAAATGATAATACAGAAACGAAAAATATCATTTCCTTACATTCTTCGCGTGCGCAAACAATGATTTCCTATTATGAGCAATGGATGGTAAGTGTTAACCAAAGCGTAAAGGGTGAGGACTATAAAGGTGGATTGATGGAGAAAGATCCCGCTCCAGAGTTCTGGTGGAACAAACCTGAATATGCTCTTTATTTGCCTTTATGGAAAAATCGGCCTGAGTATAAAAAACAGTTAAATGATTGAAAAATCAGGAGATCCGGTTTCAATTTCCCATTGGACTTGTATCGCATTTTACATCACCTACTACAAATTGGAGGCCATCGAGGAAAAATTGAAGTAATTGCGGA
>CAMDWC010000210.1 GCA_945878825.1 Haliscomenobacter hydrossis DSM 1100 | reverse complement strand
GTGATAATGATACTCTGTAACCTTTCCAGAATTTTCAAAAGCCTCGTGGGGTGATCGCTGAGGGCATCCAGGAAAATAACCCCAATGTCCACACTTTTCATCTGACTTCCATTAATTTCTAATAAGGCATAACCCATTTTCACCGTTCCAGGATCGACACCTAAAATGCGATATATTTTATTTTCAGTAAGTGACATTTATCAGTTCTATTTGATGACAATGTAGTGATAAAATTAAATCTTTTTTTATTGTGACCCTTCATCCCAATCTAAAAGTTGGATATTAAACCTGACTTACCTAAATCGAGCTTGCCATAAAACCATATATCATTTGTTTTTAGGCGATGTTTATGCTATATTGACGCTCTATTTTGCCAAATAACCAAATACCAAATCTATGAAACTTCAGAACCATTATAAGGATGGCTTTTTTGACGTATGCGCTGAACACGGATTTTTGCCCGTAAAAGATCCAATCGTTTCGCTTCCTGCTACTTATGCCGATGTACAAAAAATATTGGATGATATGCCTGTGGTTTTGCCGAATGGTGAGCATGGATTGCTTCATCATGAAGGTGAAATAATGAAAGCCATTGAAGCATTGGAAAATCACCTGGAAGAGGTAAAAAAGGAGGATGACCTTTTTGTTATTCAAGCTCTTTTCCGTTCGTATGGATTTTTAACTTCCGCATATCTGTTGGAGCCTTCCTATCAACAATTTCGACTGGATGGTACCTATGGAAAAGCAAGAAATGTGCTACCAGCAAATATTGCACAACCTTTTTGCCATGTCTCAGAAAAATTAGGCGTTTTTCCCTGGTTAGATTATCATTATGCCTATTCTTTGGGGAATTACAGGAAATTGGATGAAAATAAGGACCTGAACTGGGAAAATATTACCATGTGTAACCGTTTTTCCGGCCAATCGGATGAAGTTGGATTTATTATGCTTCATGTTGATATCAATAGGTTTTCTCCTGGTTTAGTAGGATCTGTTATGAACACTTTAGAAGTTGTCAAAGATGAAAGTAAACCAGTTCATGATTTTTTGGAAGCTAACTGGCTAACCATGAAAAAAATGAATGAGCGAAGAAAGGAGATGTGGAAAGCTTCAAGATGGCAACACTATAACGATTTCAGGATTTTTATCATGGGTGTTAAAGGGAATGAGGAAATTTTCGGTCCTGGAGTAACTTATGAGGGCGTTTGGGACGAACCAAAGGCTTTCAGAGGACAAACCGGTGCCCAGGATGATATTATTCCTATGCAAGACATTTTTTCTGGGGTAATTTTTCATTATCCTCAAAATGATTTAACGAAATATTTACTTGATCTGAGAGCTTACAGACCTGTTTGTGTTCAAAACTTTTTCTCCGATCTTTCTGAAACGATGGAAAAAATTCATCCAAAGGGATTGTTGGGTCTTTTAAAAGAAAGAAAGGATATAGATTCCCTTTGTTTCCTCATCGGAATTTTAGAGGAAATTTATCATTTTAGAAATGGTCACTGGCAATTTGTCCAAAAATATATCATGTCAAATACCAAGTATGCTAAAGCTACAGGGGGAACACCTATAACTTCCTGGATACCTAACCAAATTATGGCTGTCATTATTCAGATGGAGGAGGTGCTCGATACCTTAAGCCTATATGGTGAAAGTAGTAATGATACCGCTCAAAAAGTCAGGGAAAGAAATATTCAATTATTACCTACCAAAAGAAAGCTTTTAGAAGGTCAATTAGCGCTCATTCATAACAATGACTTTACAGCCGAATCTGTTTTTGAACTGAATAAGGCTTATGGTTATGTTGATTCAGAGCATATTAATTGATATAATTATATGTACTTAAGAAGGTTATGACATTTTTTAATCACTTTCATAAAAATAGTCATAACCTTTTTATCTATTTACTTAAATGCCAGGTCCAATAGATTAAAATAAATTGGACCGGGATTCTAATGATAGCCAGTTTCTTGCTTCCTATCGCCGGTTTTTCTTTGAATACATCTAAAACATGGATGGGTAAGAAAAATAACATTAAATAGAACATACCTTTTCCCGCCATCTGTTGATATTGGGGGATAAGAAGTCCAACACCCAGCAAAACTTCAATAATGCCAGCCAAATAGTTGGCAAACAACTTTGGAATAAAATCTGGGATAAACCGATTGTAGAAACGGGGCTTTACGAAATGCATAATGCCTGCAAAAATCATAAAAACAGCTAACAGAATAGTTAAATAATACATGTAATGGTTCATATTGATATTGATTAAACGGATGTAGTTTTAAATTTCATCAGGCCATGGAACGGCTTGATTTGTTTGTTTAAAAAGAGGTCTGTCTGCGCCAACTTTCCTTAGGTATTCACCGAGTAAAGTGGATAATTCGTTCACTTTTTCAGGGTATTTATCAGCTAAGTCATTATTTTCACTCAGATCTTCATCTAATCGGTAAAGTTCCTTCTTTCCGTCCTTATACCAATAAATTAATTTCCAGTTACCATGGCGAATGGAACTGGTTGTTCCAATACCAGGTCCTGTTGGCCCCCATTTGTTCGGGTAATGCCAGACGAGTGTTCTATCTTTTTGAATCTTCGATTTTTGGAATAGATAAGGAGTGAAACTCACTCCATCTATTATTTGAACGGTTTTTATTTTTTTGACGCCAGCCAGGTCTAAGAGGGTTGAAAAAAAATCTTCTGCGATAATGGGTTGGTTACAAACAGTGCCGGGTTTAACTTTTCCAGGCCATTTAACCAGCATGGGTTCTCTGATGCCCCCTTCATAAGCCGAGCCTTTACCACTTTTTAATGGTTTATTATGACTGTGCAGGGTTCCCCCTCTTGCAGAAGCACTTAAGGAACCATTATCAGACATAAAAACAATAATGGTGTTTTTGTCTAAATCATTATTTTTTAGGTAAGCCATGAGATCGCCAAGGCTTTTATCCATACCTTCTACCATGGAGGCAAAACGAGCCTCTGGTTCCTCCAAGCCCATATTTTTATACTTTTTGTAAAATCTGGTATCGGCTTCCAATGGCGTATGAACGGCATAATGCGACATATTCAGGAAAAAGGGTTTATTAAGTTTTTGAGCCTGTTGGATGGCAGAAATAGCTTCCAGGGTTAATACTTCAGTCAGATTTATGGTGTCACCATGATATTTGCCCAAGCCGGGAACACCCCAGGGTAGCGTTTGTTTATCTCCATTTTTATTACCAAAATTCTTTTCCCCCTGATAGCTTCCGGGAGCCCCTGCAGCATGCCCTGCAATATTCAGGTCGAATCCCAGATTTATAGGATTGGCACCTGGCGTATTCATAGCGCCCCAATGCGCTTTCCCGCAATGTATAGTGAAATACCCATTTTGTTTTAGTATTTGAGGTAGGGTAGTGGCATGAACCGCATTTTCAATGCTATCTACTGGTTGTAATCCGTTCATATTCCAGACAGGCATTTTCAAAACATCATCGGCATGATCTTCAGACACATTACGTTTCAATGTCCAGTTGGTAACCCGGTGTCTTGCCGCATTCATCCCCGTCATAAGGCTAACCCGGGTAGGAGAGCACACACTACTGGCATAGGCCTGGGTAAATTTCATCCCCTCTGCGGCCATTTTTTCCATATTCGGCGTTTGGTAAAGCAGATTTAATCGGGTTTTTTCAGTCCAAAAGGGAACAGATGTATCCTGCCAACCCATATCATCCACCAGGAAAAAAATAATATTGGGTTGTTTTAAAGAGGCTTTCCAATTAATAGGTACAGTGAAGGAGCTAAAAATAAACAGAGAGATGAGTAGTACTATTTTTATGAAATGATGAATCATGAGCTTATTCATTGATTTTAATTAGGGAAATAATCGTTAACTAAGAGAATCAAAACGCCCAAATCATTTTAATATGCCAAGTTAATTTATTTTTAGGTTGGATTGTCATTACCCCATGGGGAAATTTCACGATTTATTTGTTCTTAATCATATTAAAGATAGTTTCCCCTTTAATTAAAAAAGGGAACAGGTATGGTACTGTTCCCTTTTTTAAAAAAATGTCAAAACGGCAAAATCATTATTTCACCACCTTTAATATCCCTCTCATTAAAGTATGATGGCCCGGATAGGTGCATACAAAAGAATATTCACCCGGTTTAGAGGGTGCCACAAAATAAATAGTCTGTGATGCTTCCGGTTGCAGTAGGGTAGTATGAAAAAGTACTTTATTGCTATTAGGGACATAGCTCATTTGAGAACCTTTTACACCCAGGGAGAAAGCAGACAGGCCAACCTCGTCAGCGGTACCTGGCTCAACGATGACCAGATTATGGGTCATGTCGTCATCTAAGTTATTGAAAGTAAGTTTCACCTTAGTTCCTGCCTTGACCTCTAGTTCTGTTATATCATATTTCATACCTGGAATAGTACCTATAACCAGAGTTTTATCTGGAGCTGCCCAATCGGAAGGCATGGTTGTTAGGTGTTTATTACTGTTTTTACTGTTTTTCTTTGTTGCTGGTTCAGCTGTTGTCTCCATTGGGACAGCAGCATGTTGGTGACTTTCAGCAGGAGGGGGAGCGACTACTGCCATTTTATTTTTAGACATATCTGCCGTCATTCCTGCTGGAATATTATTGAGGGTGTAATAGCCCACGTCGTGTAAAAGTAACTCTCCATTTGCGGCTTTTACTCCTTTTGGTTTAATTTCATGAATATAGAACCGCCTGGCTTCATCGAGTACTAAACGCACTTTTGTATGATCATCAGAGATCAGAATTGCTTTGATTGCATGGGATTTATTTTCAATAACGGGGCTACCATAAAAGTGGTGATATTGGTAATTAAAGCTATTGATATCATAATTTGCTGCTTGAACTGCGGTGGAAATATCAACAGGTTTAGTAAAAGTGATTTCAAAACCATCGGACATGGCGTGTACTTCAGCCATTTCGAAAGGTGTTTCTCCACTCCATAACATCCTTTGAAGGCCGAATAAATCTTTACCTGTGGAACCCCATCCTCTTGAGGTCATTCCACCAAACATGGAGCCGTCATTTCCCCAGGACAAACGAAGTAAACCTGATTGCCAGCCTTCCCGGAAAGGGAAACAAATACCCTGATATTGACCATTTACTTTTTCCAGCATCATGCGCATCACCTTCGAATGTCCCTGGTCAGAGACAAAGTATTGACCTTTGAAAAAGGGACCCATATTTCCATTAACATCCTCAATCATATCAGCGGTGGAAATGCCCATCAAGGTGTGAGGATACCAAACAGCGGGCAGTTTCAGATTTTTCACTTTTTCAGCTGCTTTGTACATAGGCTCACTGTTATCGGGCACATCAGTAATTTGAGTGGTCATGGGTGAACCGGGCTCATTTGACCAAACCAAACTACTCGCGTGACCCGCAAAATCACCTTTTTCCAAATGGGTAATTCTACCTGAACCTACCCAATCGCCTTGATTTTCAGTATAAAAAATATCACCAGCACTATTCATCATAACACCTGCCGGAGATCTTAAGCCAGAAGCAACGGGAGATAAGGTTCCGTCAGGAGAAACTTTTACCATCCAACCTCTCCATTTTGATAATTTGGCTTCGCCGAAACCTACCCAGGCTACATTGAAGGTGAGATACATATTGTCCTGAGCATCAAAAACGGGGCCGTAGGAATATTCGTGATAATTTCCTTCTAATTCCCAATTGGCTATATTTTGGTAGTGGTCAGCGGAACCATCTCCGTTTTGGTCGGTTAATTTGGTTAATTCACCCCGTTGAACAGCATACAAGGAACCTTTATG
>CAMDWC010000209.1 GCA_945878825.1 Haliscomenobacter hydrossis DSM 1100 | reverse complement strand
AATGCCAATAAGGGAAAAACGCCATATGGTAGCTTCGACTTGATGTATAATGGTGATGTCAGTAAATGGATCAAATTTGCGAATACCCTTCGTCTTCGTTTAGCCTTGCGTATTTCAAAAGTGGAACCAGCAAAAGCTAAAACGGAAGCTGAATCAGCAGTTTCTTCCGGTGTTATGCTAATAACAGCCGATGACGCCTATATGGTGAAAAGTGAAAATGGAGGAGATTTTAATGGTCTCGCAGGTATTTCCGTTTGGAATGAATTTCGTATGAGTGCCTCTATGGAGTCAGTGCTCAAAGGGTATGGAGATCCCAGAATGGCTGTTTATTTTCAACCTTCTGTCGGTGCGGGTAAATATGACGGTCTCAGAAATGGGCTACTTCCATCTCAATTGAATATTTCAGGGAATGGAAATGACGATAATTCTAATGTGGGAACGCGTTGGACAAAATGGTCGGGTTCCTCCTGGGGGGGACAAAATACTACCCCACAAAACATTATGCATGCCGCTGAAGCTTATTTCCTTCGAGCAGAAGGTGCCTTAAATGCTTGGAATATGCAAGGTGCTGCTCAAGATTTATATGAGAAAGGTATGGAAACCTCTATGCGTCAATGGGGAATAAATGATGCGTCTGCTATCGCAGCTTATCAGAAAAGTACCGCTACGCCAATTCCTCCAATGGATGGCGTTAATTCACCTGCAATGGCTTCTATTTCGGTCAAATGGGGTGGATCCGCAGCCATTCAAAGAGAACAAATTGGCACTCAAAAATGGCTCGCTCTTTATCCTGATGGGATCGAGGCCTGGGCAGAGTTTCGCCGGACCCGTTATCCAAAACTATATCCGGTCGTTAATTCCGATAATGCGGATTTGCCTCCCGGCACTTTTATCAGAAGAATTCCCTTCCTGGTTCTTGAGAAAAATACCAACGCCGCCGCTGTTAAAGCGGCAGAAGCGCTGTTGGGCGGTCCCGATAAACCAACCACGCCGCTCTGGTGGGATAAAAATTAAGTTGTAATTTATTGCCATCTTTTGTCTTTTCCTTCATTGGAATTATTGCAGGAGATGGCTATTTTTCATTTATATAAATTAACATATCATGCATTTTGAAAGAAGAGATGAAGGTGACGCATTTGGATTTATTTTCTTGGACGATAAGAAGACAAAAAAAGAGGCTTTACCTAAAAAAGAAAAGAAAAAACCGGAGAAAAAAGTAAAGGATATCCCTAAGAAAAAGGAATAAATTTTTCTTTTTATGGTCCGAAATCAATCAAAAATCTAAAGGAAGTAATTTTTTAAATTTATAGCGATTTTTGATGTGTTTTCAAAAAAATCAACTGCTTTATTTAAGGCTTGGAATTCATCAGCGGCAAAAAAAAAGCTTTTTGGACATTATTTTGCTAAATTTAGTCTCGATCAAGTAGTATTTTTTGAAAACTCCATTTTCATTCTTAAAATATATAAACTTAATGTTCTAACCATTTTATTGTTAAATATAGTTGGCTCCTTTTTTTACATTTATTTTAACATTGGCCATTATGCGCTTCTTATCTATTATTATATTGGTTGCCTTTCTCTTTTCTTGCGAAAATACGAGAGATGGCTCCTCTAAAAAATGGAAATTTGCCCTTGTTTCCCCTAATTATTCCAATATTCATTTTAATAATAGAATACGAGAATCAGCCTCTTTTAACGTCCTCCAATACGGATATTTATACAACGGAGGAGGGGTAGCTATTGGAGATATAGATAATGATGGCCTGGATGATATTTATTTTTCTTCCAATATGGCCTCAAACAGGTTGTATAAAAATCTGGGGGATCTTAAATTTAAGGATATTACGGAATCTGCAGGTGTTGCTGCCAATGATGCCTGGAACACAGGTGTTTCTATGGCCGACGTGAATAGCGATGGTTTTCTCGATATTTATGTTTGCCGTTCAGCCGATGCCTATCCGGAAAAACGTAAAAATTTACTCTTTATCAATAACAAAAAGGGTGGATTTACTGAAATGGCCTCATCCTGGGGCATTGATGATGAGGCATATTCTACTCAGGCTGCTTTTTTCGATTATGATAAAGATGGAGATCTCGATCTCTTTTTACTCAATCATTCCGTTCAGCAATTTGCGGGCTTTAATCAGTTTCTTTCAAATTACAAACAAGATTTAAATCCTCTTTATGGCGATAAATTGTATCGAAATGAAGGGGATAAGTTTATCGATGTGACGAATCAGTCGGGGGTAATTGGTAATGTACTCGGGTTTGGTCTGGGTGTTTCTATTTCTGATTTCAATGGGGATTCCTGGCCCGATATTTATGTTGGAAATGATTATCATGAGCAGGACTATTATTATCTGAATAATAAAAATGGCACTTTTACAGAGGCTTTGTCAACCTATTTTGACCATGTATCTCTTTTTTCAATGGGGAATGATGCCGCGGATATCAATAATGACGGTCAACCTGATCTTGTTACTTTAGATATGCTTCCTGCAGACCATTTCAGGCAAAGTATGACCTCAGGGCCTGATAATTTTGATAAATACCAAGTGTTAGTGAAGAGTGGTTTCTATCAACAAACCATGAGAAATATGCTGCACGTAAATAATGGATCTTTTGGCTTCTCTGAAATTGGTCAAATAAGTGGTATCTCTAATACCGATTGGAGTTGGTCCGCCTTAATAGCAGATTACGACAATGATGGCTGGCAAGATTTATATGTAACTAATGGATATAAAAGAGATTATACCAATATGGATTTTTTGTTATTCGCCGCAGACGCTAAAGTGAAATCACAAAAATCAGGTGAAAACATGGATATATCCACTATTTTAAATAAAATGCCTGAAATAAAAATTCCCAATTTTATTTTTAAAAATAATAAAAATTTGACCTTTTCGTCGGCATTAAATGAATGGATGCAACCTGCTCCTTCTATGTCAAATGGAGCCGCTTACGCCGACTTGGACAATGACGGAGATCTCGATTTGGTTGTTAATAATGTAGATCAAAAAGCATTTGTCTATAGAAATAATACAAGAGAAAATAATCTGGGAAATTATCTGGAGATTAAACTCATCGGAACAAAAAGTAATACTGAGTCTATCGGAGCTAAGGTGTCGTTGTTTACAGGAAAAGAAATTCAAATCAGAGAAGCCTTTTTTGTGCGCGGATTTCAATCGTCGGTAGCTCCTCGTATCCATTTTGGTCTGGGGGCTTACGCTAAGATTGATTCCGTAAAGGTACTTTGGCCCGATGGGAAAATGCAGGTGATAAAGGATATTTTACCAAATCAAATAGTGGACATTAAAAAAAATGGAACCATAGAAAAAATGGAAGATATAGGGAAAAAGGTACTTTTTCAACCTGTAAACCCAATGAATTCATTATCAAATTGGAGGCACATTGAAGACCAGGTCAGTGATTTTAAAATACAGGGATTGTTACCTCAACAGTATTCTTTTCAAGGCCCTTCTTTAGCTTTAGGAGATGTAAATGGTGATGGACTTGAAGATATTTATCTTTGTGGTGCTGCCAATCAAAGTGGAACTTTGCTTTTTCAAGATAAAAATGGGGATTTTATTAAAAATAATCTATTAGATTTTGAGAAAAACAAAGCCGCTGAAGAAATAGATGCCGTCTTTTTTGATGCAGATGCCGATGGTGATGTAGATCTTTATGTAGTTACCGGGGCCTACAATCAAACGACTAATTTTCCGCTATTACAAGATTTGTATTACCGTAATGACGGAAAAGGACATTTCACACAGATGAAAAACGCTATACCTAATCTTAAGTATTGTGGAAGTCGAGTTATTGTTTTTGATTTGGAAAATGACGGCGATGCAGATCTTTTTATTCCTTCCAGGCTTATTCCTGGTCGTTATCCCGATTTACCTGAACACGCCCTGTTAATCAATGATGGTAAAGGGCATTTTACCAATAAAATAAAAATAATGGCTCCTGATTTGAATAAATCTGGTCTAATTACTGACGCAAAATGGGTTGATATTGACGGAGATGGTAATAGCGAGTTAGTTACTGTGGGTGAGTGGATGCCTATTCAAAGTTGGCATTTTAAAAATAATCAACTTGTATCCGGGAAAACGTTAGGAAAAACCGGATTTTGGAATTGTCTTTTAGTATTGGATGCAAATAATGATGGAAAATTGGATTTAGTTGCTGGGAATAAAGGTTTGAATACTCAATTAAAGGCACCGGTTGTTCTTCTTTATAACGATTTTGACGCTAATGGTACCAAAGATCCGCTCATGGCTTACCAATATGGCGACAGGCTTTATCCAATGCTATCAAGAGACGATGTATTGAGTCAATTACCTGGATTTAAAAAGAGGTTTATCTCTTATGAGGCTTATTCAAAAACATCATTTAAAGATCTTTTAACGGTCAAACAGGTGGAAAATGCTCAATTTTTTGAGGCGGAAACCTTAGAAACGCAACTTTTTTTAAATAAGGGTAAAGGTCAATTCACGATAGGGAAACTACCCATAGAAGCTCAATTTTCGACCATTTCAGCTATTATTTCAGGAGATTGGAACAAGGATGGAAATACAGATATCATTTTAGCTGGAAATGACAGTTATCAGCGCGTCAAATTTGGCAAAATAGATGCTAACAAAGGGCAGGTTTTTCTTGGTAAAGGCGACGGCACCTTCCACTATTTATCCCAATCAAAAAGTAACCTCAATATTCCCGGGGACACCAAAAACATGTATTCTTTGCAAAATGGCTACTTATTGTTTCTTCGAAACAACGATTTTCCGTTAATTTATCAATTACATCGATAGGGACGTTTGATTTATTCCCACTTTGCACCCATACCACCCTAGAGACGATGCACGCATCGTCTTTTTTCGATAGGTTTCAATGTAATTTTTACCCGCTTTCACCTTATTTTGAATCAGGATTTACAGGATTTTGAAGATTACAGAGGACGTCTTCGTTTTGAGCTTGAGGGTTATTTGTAGAGACGCGATGCTTCGCGTCTTTTCCTCAAAGACTACATTTTCAAGATCTGCCAATTATGACGTATCTTTAAAGAAATATATTAAAATGGCCCTAAAAAATCTTCCCTTAGGGATAAGTACATTAAGTCTTTTATTGGAATCGAATGGTATTTATGTCGATAAGACAGAATACGCTTACAATCTAATAAAACAGCCTGGTAGATTCTTTCTGTCCCGTCCTCGCCGATTTGGTAAGAGTTTGTTTGTGGATACTTTAAAGGAGATTTTTGAAGGAAATCAAAAGTTATTTGAGGGGCTGTATATTCATGACAAATGGGATTGGTCAAAGAAATATCCAGTCATCAAACTTGATTTTGCAGGGGGAGGGGGAAAAAATCAGAATGAACTGGATTTGCGACTTTCAGCGTTGCTTCAGCAAAATAAAGATCGGCTTGGTGTTCATTATGATTCATTTGATATAGAGGACAATTTTAGCAGACTTATTTCTATGGCTGCAGCAAAATATGGACAAAGGGTGGTGGTTTTAGTGGACGAATATGACAAACCCATACTTGATAATATAAATAACACTCAGGTTGCCCGCGAAATCAGAGATGCACTGAAGACCTTTTACGGAGTGCTGAAGGAACAAGACGCCAACCTGCAGTTTATATTCATGACAGGGGTGACCAAATTCTCAAAAGTAAATCTGTTCAGTGGATTGAATCAGCTTAAAGATATAACAATAAGTAAATTCTATTCTTCTATTTGCGGTTATACAGACAAAGATCTTGAAGAATATTTCAGTGAACATCTCTCCGGTAGTGACCCTGAAAAGGTGAG